>NZ_VSZV01000292.1:0-23987 GCF_008919455.1 Rhizobium sp. PEPV16 | reverse complement strand
TGACCGAGCCAAGCCTGACCGGCGACGGGCTCGGCTTCGATGCAACCTGGTACGGCGATTTTCATCACAACCTCGTCGAATATCACGGCGGCGCACAGGCGCAACTGTTGAGGAATGCCGGCTTCGGGGACAAGCGAGCGCTGACCATGTCGTCTGTTGCCGGCGCATTCCAAACGAGCGCGCGACAACCAGTCGCATGATGATTGCGGCAATCGCGAAGTATCGGCGCGAACCGCTGTTATCGCGGTCAATTTTGCACTGTTGTCGGCGAGACCAGGGCGCGGGCGAAGGCGGGGTCCAGGTTTGCGGCGGCGATGACGCTGCTATCGGCCGAGACGCTGATGTTTTTCATGGGCGAGGAAATCGGCGCCCAGAAACCCTATCGCTACAATGATTTCCTCAAGGACCGGGAGAATATCCTCGGCGAAACTGATGGCAGCGGGGCAGGGATGATTCGCTGTTATCGCGATCTGATCGCGCTCAGCATCCATCAGGATGCGATTCGCTCCCGCAACATCGTGCTGAATGCAGTGTTGCCGGCATCAGGCGTTCTGGTCTTTCGCAGGCTGTGAGCCACGCGCGGAACGGTCAGACAAAGCCGAGCGGCAGATTTTCCACTTTCCTGTCATTGCCGTAGTCGCGCTCATGCGGCGAACGACGACGGCCATCGCGGCGAGCGGAAAGATCGATGCGGTTTTCGGCGAAGATCCCATCGGGCCAGGTTCCGGTGTCATGGCAATCTGCGTCGATCTTGGGGGCAAGGATTTTCAGGATCATCAGGGTTCCTCCACGGCGCACCATCAACACTCGGAAAGGCCGTCTGGTTCCGTTTATAAACCCCGAATTATTAATAAATTAACCATAAGGCTTAAGGGCAAGGGTGTCGCCGCATCTATCCCGTCACACTCGCAAGGAGACATTAGTGGACGATTGAAGACGAAGACATCGACGCCAGCATCCCCTCGGTCGCCCGGATTAGCCGCGCTGCGTGCGCCATCACCTCGGCTCCGGCCTCCGTCTCGGCAGTCGCGGTTGCCATACCGTCCAGTCCGTCCGCCACCTGGATCAGTTTCGGCAGCATATCTGCGCGTCCGACCGCCTCGGTTAAATCTGGCGAACTTACGCAGCACCTCCGAATAGCTCGATATCAAAGCGAGTTTCTGGTCTGCGGGAATATTGGAGAACGAGAATTTCTCGAAAGGCGATAGCGGCAATTTCCGCATGGATGCGACCTATTGAACTGCCAATGAACTCGCATAGCCCAGGGCCTGTCGCCCTACGCGGAAATGGCGTTGCCGTGGAACTCCGGACTTGGATGGCCGTTGAGGTGCATGAACACAGGAGGTTTTCATGCAACTAATTGAGACTCGGGTGACACAGGCCGGCGACCTCTTCACTGTCGAATTCCTGGGCGAGGGAGGAGAATCGATTTCCGTCAAAATCGACAACTCCCACGGCGAACTCGACGATACGACGGCGGTCGACCACGCCAAGGTCATGATGGTTCAGTTGACCGCCTTTGCCGGCGGGGAAGCAGACGGCAGCATCAACCGCTACGATGCCTTGAGCAACGGCAATTTCGACGAAGGCAGCAAGGGCTTGATCGGCCAGCCGAGTGCGCGTTCGGCCGGCGACAGGCAAACGCTGGAAGAGGAACTCGATGAAGGCCTCGAAGACAGCTTTCCTGCAAGCGACCCTGTCTCGGCAACGGTGTCGTCCATTCCCGCCAACGCGCCACGGCACTGATTGCAACGCAATGTTGCAAGCGCCCGCGTGTTCTTGATTCAAATACAGGTCAAGGCTGCCCCCGTTCCGGCGGGCGGTCTGCGCCAGGATGACAGATTGATGTCAAAACTGAGAAACAGCTGAAAACCTCAGCTGTGTGATTGACATGGGAGCCTTCTAGAGAGGGCACGAGAAGGGAGCGCACGTGACGCGCTGCCGAGGTCTCGGAGACGCGCGCCCATGAAAATCATTCAGATCACCGACACCCATTTCAGTCCCGACAAGCCGCATTTCAACGGCAACTGGGCGCCGCTTTTGAGCTGGATCGAAGAGACCGGCGCGGACCTGATCGTCCATACCGGCGATCTCACCGTCGATGGCGCCGACAAGGACGCGGATATCACCTTCTCGATGGACCTGATGCGTCAGGTGTCGATCCCGATGCTGATCGTCCCCGGCAATCACGATGTCGGCCACCTCAAGGGATCGGATCAGCCCGTTAATGCCGAGCGGTTGTCCCGCTGGCGCAGCCTTGCCGGCGACGACCGCTGGCTGGAAGATGCGGGTGCCTGGCGCTTCATCGGATTGAACTCGCTGCTTCTCGGTCATGAGGATGACGAGGAGGAGGCGCAGTTCGAATGGCTCGACCAGGTGCTCTCCGACAGGGCAGGGCGGCGCGTGGCGCTATTCGCGCACAAGCCGCTCTTCGTCGATGCACCCGACGAAGGCGATACCGGATATTGGAGCGTTCGCCCGGCTCAGCGTCGGCGGCTCTATGATCTGATCGCCGCGCATGACGTGGCGCTGTTTGCGAGCGGGCATCTCCACTGGGCCTGGCGGGGACGCTTCGACAATACCCAACTGATATGGGGTCCGTCGGCTGCTTTCATCATCGACAAGATGGAGCGCGAGATGCCGGGTGAGCGCCTGATCGGCGCCGTCGTCCACGAGTTCGAGGCTTCGGTCGAAAGCACGATCGTCGCCGTTCCCGGCATGACCGCGCATGTACTCGACGATGTCGTGCACGAAGTCTACCCCCAGGCGGTCAAGCCGCGGGAGCCCGCCGAATGAGCGCGCTCTCGCTTCGCGGCATCACCAAGGCGTTCGGCGGCAACCAGATCCTTGATGGCGTCAGCCTGGATGTCGCCGCCGGCGAATTCATCGCGTTGGTCGGCCCTTCCGGCTGCGGTAAGAGCACGCTGCTGCGCGTCCTTGCCGGCCTCGACCACGCCGACCAGGGCGAGATCCTGATCGGCGGGCTGGATATGTCCGGCGTTGCGGCCGCCGACCGCAACATCGCCATGGTCTTTCAGTCCTACGCGCTTTATCCGCATTTGACGGCCTCTGAGAATATCGCCGTGCCCTTGGCGATGCGCCGGCTGTCGAGGATGCAGCGGCTGCCCTTCATCGGGTCGTTGATGCCGGGCCAGCGCGCCACCCGCAGGGCGATCGCCCGCGACGTCAGGGATATGGCGACATCGCTGAAGATCGACCACCTGCTCGACCGCAAGCCCGGCCAGATGTCGGGCGGCCAGCGCCAGCGCGTGGCGCTTGCCCGCGCCATGGTGCGCCAGCCGAGCATCTTCCTGATGGACGAACCGCTCTCCAATCTCGATGCCAATCTGCGCGTTCACGCCCGCGGCGAGATCGTCGACCTGCATCGCCGCGCCGGCGTACCGACGCTCTATGTCACCCACGACCAGGCGGAAGCGCTGTCCATGGCCGACCGTGTCGCCGTTATGATGGGCGGAAAACTGCTGCAGATCGCCAGCCCCGAGGTCATCTACGACGATCCCGCCCATATCGAGGTCGCCCGCTTCATCGGCCAGCCGCGCATCAATCTGCTGCCGGCATTTGCCGAAGGCGGCATCATTCTCTGCGGCGGCCTGCGCCTGACGCTTGAGAATGCACCCGGCGGCAAGATGCCAGTCACGCTCGCCATTCGCCCGGAATTCGTCTTTCTTTCCAAGAGCCGGCATGACGGCCTTGCCGCCCGGATCGAACGCGTCGAATTCCTGGGCTCCGAAGTCATCCTCCATTGCCGGCTCGAGGCGATCGGTGAGACTATCGTCGCCAAGGTTCAACCCTCCGAAGCCTCGGGCCTTGTGGCAGGCGATCCGGTCGGGCTGAGGCTTTCGCCCGGCCGCACGCTGATCTTTGCCGAGGACGGCAGTCGGCTGGCCGGCGGCGTTGCAACGGGTGATGCCGGGCTCGCCGCCGCCGATGCCGGGCTCGCTACAAGCGATGCCGGGCTCGCTAATAGCGATGCCCAGCGGGAGAGGGCGCATGGCTAGCATCGTTACCATGGCCGTGCCGGAGGATGCCGCCGTTGCGCATCGGCGTAGCGAGGCCCGCATCGCCTGGATGCTGGTGATGCCGGCGATCATCCTGCTGTTCCTCTTCGTGCTTTTGCCGGTTGTATCCGTCATCGTGCTCGGCTTTACCGATTTCGAACTCGGCTACGGCAAGTTCCGTTTCGTCGGCTTCGAGAATTACGCGCACCTGATCACCGACCGGACGTTTCGCAAGTCGCTGTGGAATACGACGGTGTACACGGCGATCGTCGCACCCGTCTCGATCCTTCTCGGCCTCGGCATCGCCATGCTGATCGAGAGCGAGACCAAGGCGCGCAGCTTCTTCCGCACCGCTTATTTCCTGCCGGTCGCCTCGCTGATCGTCGCCATGGCGACCGTCTGGCAGTATATGTTCCACCCCACAATCGGCCCGCTCAACGCACTGCTCGCCCTCGT
The DNA here is from genome assembly GCF_008919455.1 of Rhizobium sp. PEPV16. Taxonomy (NCBI): domain Bacteria; kingdom Pseudomonadati; phylum Pseudomonadota; class Alphaproteobacteria; order Hyphomicrobiales; family Rhizobiaceae; genus Rhizobium; species Rhizobium sp. PEPV16. The sequence continues at coordinate 19,512 of NZ_VSZV01000292.1, read as the reverse complement.
CGGGCTTCCCGGCCCGAACTGGCTGGGCAGCTCCGGCACGGTGCTCTACAGCCTCTCGATCATCGGCGTCTGGCAATCGGCCGGCTTCAACATGGTGCTGTTCCTCGCCGGGCTGACGGCGATCCCGCGCGAGCTTTACGCGGCCGCCGAGGTCGACGGCGCCAGATCCTCCCTCGACCGTTTCCTGCTGGTGACCTGGCCGATGCTCGGGCCGACGACGCTCTTCGTCATCACCATCAGCATCACCAATTCAGTCAAGGTCTTCGAAACGGTGAAGACGCTGACCGAGGGCGGCCCGAACAAGGCGTCGGAGGTGCTGCTCTTCACGATCTACCAGGAGGGCTTCGTCTACCTGCGCGTCGGTTATGCTTCGGCGATGACGGTGGTTTTTCTGCTGATCCTGGCGGTGCTGATGTTCCTGCAGTACCGCGTTCTCGATCGCCGGGTGCATTACACATGATGACGAACGCTTTTTCCCTCGGCAGGATCATCCGCCTGACGCTGCTTTCGCTCGGCGCAATCATCTTCCTGTCGCCCTATGTCTTCATGATCTCGACGGCCGGCAAGGCCCAAAGCGACATCTTCACCTCGTCGCTGTCGTTGATCCCGGCGCACTTCACCTATGCCGAGAATTTTGCCAAGGCCTTGAGCCGAGTGCCGATGGCGCAGCTGTTGTGGAACGGCGTCGTCGTCTGCGGGCTGATCTTCTTTTTCCAGGTGCTGGTGGCAATCCCCTGCGCCTACGCCATGGCAAAGCTGCGCTTCGGCGCCGCCCGCGCCATGATGGTGCTTGTCATGCTCGGCCTGCTGGTGCCGATCCATGCGACCGCGCTGCCGCTCTATGTCGTATTCGACCGCGCCGCGCTGCTCAACAGCTATGCCGCCCTTGTCGCGCCCTTCACCATTTCGGTCTTCGCGATCTTCATGTTCCTGCAGTTCTTCCGCGCCATGCCCGACGATCTCATCCATGCCGCGCGTCTCGATGGCATGTCGGAACTCGGCATCGTCGCCCGCGTCATCGTGCCGAACGCCTGGCCGGCGGTCACCGCCTTCGCCATCTTCTCGGTCGTCGCCCATTGGAATGATCTCTACTGGCCGCTGATCGTCATCAGCAAGCAGGACTATGCCACGCCGCCGCTCGGCCTGATGTATTTTCGCGCCGCCGAGGCCGGCGACGACTACGGCGCGCTGATGGCGGCGACCCTCATCATTACCCTTCCCCTCGTCATCGCCTTCCTGCTTGCGCAGAAGCGCTTCGTCGAGGGCATCACCATGACCGGTCTCAAAGGCTGACCGGTTTCAACCCAGGAGAACGAGCGATGAAACATATCACCCAGCTTCTCGCCGCAGCGACCGTATCGATGGCAATCGCGCTTCCCGCGCATGCCGAGACGACGCTGACGGTTCACTACCCGATGCCGGGCTTCTTCAAGGACGTGATGGACACGATCTCGAAGAAGTTCATGGAAGAAAACCCAGATATCAAGATTCAGTTCGCCAGCCCGTCGGCGACCTATGAAGAAGGCATCCAGACGATCCTTCGCCAGGTCGGCACCAGCGAAATGCCCGATATCACCTTCATCGGCCTCAACCGTCTGCGCATGCTCGACGAACGCGACGTCGCCGTCGATCTCGGCCCGCTCGTCCAGAAGGACGGCAACATGGCCGAGCAGGGCTTCTCCGACACGATCCTCAAGCTTGCCCAGGTCAAGGGCAAGCAGGTGGGCCTGGCTTTTGCGACCTCCAACCCGATCATGTATTACAACGCCGATCTCGTGAAGGCGGCCGGCGGTGATCCTGAAAATCCGCCGAAGACCTGGGATGAGGTCATCGCGCTCGGCGGCAAGATCAAGGCGCTCGGCAATGGCGCCGATGGCATCGATTACCGCTGGCAGGGCGACGACTGGATGTTTTCGGCACTGCTCTTCGGCGCCGGCGGCAAGATGCTGAGCGACGACGAAAGCAAGGTCGCCTTCAACGGCCCGGAAGGTCAGAAGGCCGTCGAGGTCCTGCATCGTCTGGTGACCGAAGGCGGCATGCCTGTGTTCACCAAGGCCGCCGGTGAACAGGCTTTCGCAGCCGGCAAGGTCGGTTTCGAATTCCAGACCACAGGCGCGCTGCGCAACACGATCAAGAATGTCGGCAACAAGTTCGATCTGCGCACCGCCAGGATCCCGTTGATCGATCCGGTGAATGGCCGTCTGCCGACCGGCGGCAACGCCGTCGTCATCCTGACGCATGACGCCGCCAAGCAGGATGCCGCCTGGAAGTTCGCCAAATTCGCCGCCGGCCCTTATGGCGCTTCCGTCGTCGTGCCCGGCACCGGTTATGTCCCGAACAACGAGCTTGCCGCGAAGTCGGCCGATTATCTCGGCGATTTCTACAAGCAGAACCCGCTGTTCCAGGCAGGCCTCAGCCAGATGCCGGTGATGATCCCCTGGTATGCCTTCCCAGGCTCGAACGGCGTCAAGGTCACGCAGACAATCGTCGACAACCTCTCGCGCATCGTCGACCAGTCGGCCGAGCCGAAGGAAGCACTCGACGACGCAGCCGCCGATGTCGAGGGCATGCTGCCGCGCAGCTGATCGGCTTCCCGATCGGGAACAGGGCAGGGCCGCCACGCCGAGCGCGTGGCGGCCCTCTGGTTTCGCAAGCGTCAGATGGCGCGCACGGTGCCGCCGCGGCGAAGTGTATAGGCGACATCGAGATGGCGGGCAGGGGCAGCATTCTCCGCCATGTCGAGAAGCAGCGAGGCGGCCGTTGCCCCCATGCTGGCATCCGGCATTTCGATGGTCGTCAGCGGTGGATCGATCAGCCGGCCGATGGCAATGCCGTCGAAGCCGGCGACCGAAACATCCCCAGGCACGGAAAGCCCCTCGCGCTTCAGCGCGCCGATGACGCCGAGCGCCAGCAGATCGTTGGAGGCGATGATCGCCGTCGGCGCAAGCGAAGTCATCGCGACACCAAGATCGAGCTGGTCATAGCCGCTGACGAACGGGATCTGCACCGCATCGAGGGGTGTCAGCCCGTTCTCGGCCATAGCGTCGAGATAACCGCGGTAGCGAAGGTGGGCGCGGTCGGAGGCGGCAAAATTCCCAGAGAGAAACAGAATGCGGCGATGGCCCATGCCGATCAGGAATGTCGCGATCTCGCGGCCGGCGCCGCGATTGTCGGCAGTGACCGCCGCCGGAAACTGCGCCGTCGGCAGGTTGTTGAGCAGCACCGTCGGCGGGAGCTTCGCAAGCAGCGCCTTGCTGGTCGATGGATCGCAGACGGTGAGGATCAGCCCGGTCGGCCGGTCGTTCAAAAGTGCTGCGACGGCATCGGCCTCGCGCGCCGGATCGTAATTCGACTGGGCGATCAAGACGCCATGGCCGGCCACCAGCATGCGGTTCTGGATGCTCGACAGTGACGAGGCAAAGACCGGATTGGTGATGCTCGGGATCAGCACGCCGACCACGGGCCTGCGTCCGAGCCTGCCGGCGGACGAGCCAGCCGGGCGATAGCCGAGTTCGGCGGCCGCACGGCGCACCTTGCGCACCATCAGGTCGCTGGCCGGTCCGTTGCGGTTGAGAACCCTGCTCGCGGTCGCCAGCGAGCATCCTGCCCGGAACGCGACCTGCTCTAATGTCGCCATCGAAAACGCCTCCTGGTGACAGCATCGAGGCGCAATCGCTTAGGCGGGTTCGATGACAATGGTCTGACAGCCAGAGCATGATGCCGAAAAGTCTGAGCGGTTTTCAGACGACATCATGCTCTAACTCATTAATTGAGAACAGGATTCAGATTTTCGGCCAATCGGGCCTAAAATCATCCTGTTCTCAGGCAGAGTTATCTACTTCTTATTCATTACGAACATGGAAGTTGATGGGGAATGCAACCTGTGGAATAGTCAGGTTGACGCCATCTACCCCCTTCATTCTCATCACCTGGACAAGAATGTCTCAAAAAAAAATGGAATGCCCCACGGTGTGGTGGTTTCTCGCGACGGTCTCCCTCGTCGCAAACTTCACGTCGCCAGCCTATGCGGACAGCCCGTCCGTGCCCTGGCCACAAACGCAAAGCGACATCCAAGCCGACCCCCATGTGCGTTTCGGCATGCTCGCCAACGGCATGCGATTTGCGATCATGCGCAATGTCACTCCGCCCGGACAGGCAGCGATCCGCTTTCGCATTGGCTCCGGTTCGCTCGACGAAAACGACAACCAGCAGGGTCTGGCGCATGTTCTCGAGCACATGGCCTTCAAGGGTTCGACACATGTCGCCGAAGGGGAGATGATCCGTATCTTGCAGCGCAAGGGTTTGGCCTTCGGGCCGGACACCAACGCCCATACCTCTTACGACGAGACTGTCTATGCACTCGATCTGCCCGAGGTCGATGCGGACACGCTTTCGACGGGCCTGATGCTGATGCGAGAAACGGCGAGCGAGCTCACCCTCGACGCCGGTGCCTTCGATCGCGAACGCGGCGTCATCCTGTCGGAAGAGCGGTTGCGCGACACGCCGCAGTATCGCGCGGCTCTCGAAATTATGAATTCGCTGCTCGCCGGCAAGCGCGCGACCATGCGGGCGCCGATCGGTAAAGCCGACATCATCAGCAATGCGCCTGTGGCCCTCGTCCGTGATTATTACCGGGCCAATTACCGACCCGATCGGGCAACGCTGATGGTGGTGGGCGATATCGACCCCGCCGCCATGGAAACGGAAATCCGGCAGCGCTTCGGCGATTGGAAGGCCGTCGACCCGGCGCCGGCAAAACCGGATCTCGGCGCGCTGGTGACGAAAGGCGAAAGCGCCGAGCTCATCGTCGTTCCCGGCGGCATGACGAGCGTACAGGTCGCCTGGACACGTCTCTTTGACGCGACGCCTGACACCTTCGCCAAGCGCCGCGCTGAGCTTGTTGAAAATCTCGGTCTCATGGTGCTCAATCGCCGGGTGAGTACCATCGCCGGCAAGGCGGATGCCCCATTCATCAGTGCGGGCGTCGGCTCTCAGGATCTCCTCGATTCCGCTCATGTCGTCCTGATCGCGGCGAACTCCGAGCCGGACAAATGGCAGGCGGCGCTCACGGCCATCGATCAGGAACAGCGTCGTATCCAGGAGTTCGGCGCAACGCAGGCGGAGATCGATCGCGAAATCCTCGACTATCGCTCGGCCCTGCAGGCCGCTGCGGCCGGAGCCGCGACACGCATGACCACCGACGTCGCTTCCATGCTGGTGAGCAGCGTCGATGACGATCAAGTCTTCACCTCGCCTGCCGAAGACCTGTCGCTGTTCGAGACGATGACGAACGGCGTCACGGCGGTCGAAGTCAATCAGGCCCTGCAGCGTGCTTTCTCCGGCAACGGTCCGCAGGTCGTGCTACAGACGGCCCAATCACCTGAGGGCGGAGCTGACGCGGTTCGGCAAGTCTACGATGCGTCAAATGCCGTTGCCGTCTCGGTAGGATCCAGTGCAGCTGACGTCGCCTGGCCCTACGCCCATTTCGGCGCGCCGGGCGCTGTGGTCGAACGCCGCGCCGTCGACGATCTCGGCCTGACCTTGGTGCGCTTTTCCAACGGCGTGCGGCTGACCGTCAAGCCAACCAAGCTGCGTGCCAACGAAGTGCTGGTGCGTGAAGCTATCGGCGGCGGTCGGCTGGATCTGCCGCACGACCCTTCCGCCCCGATCTGGGCATCTCCGGCCGTCGTGCTGTCCGGCGTCAAGGCCATGGATTACCAGGATATCCAGAAAGCGCTGACGGCCAACATCGTCAGCATCGATTTCTCCGTAGGCGACAGCTCCTTCAGGTTCGATGGTCGTACAAGGACTGAAGATCTTGCGACGCAACTGCAGCTCATGACCGCATACACCTCCGATCCCGCCTATCGCCCCGAGGCGTTCAAACGTGTGCAGCAAGCCTATTTGAGCGGTCTCGATCAGTATGAGGCGACGCCCGGCGGCATTGTCAGCCGCGATTTCCCAGGTCTCGTGCATTCGGGCGACCCGCGCTGGACCTTCCCCGATCGCGCGCAGTTGTCGGCCGCTCATCCGGAGGATTTCGAGGCGCTGTTCCAACCTATGATCTCCAACGGCCCAATCGATATCACCATCGTCGGCGACGTGACGGTGGACGACGCGATCCGGCTGACAGCTGAAACCTTTGGCGCCTTGCCATCGCGCCCGGAGACGACGTCGAGCGACGATCGCAACGACGTGCGCTTTCCGGCGACGACCGAGAAGCCCGTTGTGGAGGCCCATAAGGGCAGGGCGGATAGCGCCGCCGCCGCGGTAGGGGTTCCGATTGGCGATTTGCTTTCCGACCTGCCGCGGTCCTTCACCGCCAATCTCGCCACCCAGATTTTCCAAAACAGGTTGATCGACAAGTTTCGTATCGCAGAGGGATCAAGCTATGTGATGGAGGGCGACGCTGACCTGTCAAGTGAAGTCCCTGGCTACGGTTACGCATATTTCTACGTCGAGACAGACCCGGCAAAGGTCGCGCGTTTCTACGCACTCGTCGACGACATCGCCAAGGATCTGCGGTCGCGTGATGTCTCCCCGGACGAACTCACACGCGCCCGGGAACCGATTATCGAGACGCTGAAGCATCAGCAGCAGGGTAACGAATATTGGATTGAATATCTGCGCGGCGCTCAGACGGATTCGCGTGGTTTAGACCGGATACGCGACAATCTCAGCGGCTATGACAAGGTCGCCGCGGCAGATATTCGCGCGTTTGCCACGACCTATTTCAGCCCGGAAAAATTCTGGAAATTCGAAGTGCTGCCGCCGGCGGTGCGATAGCTCGGGGGCTTTGCTCAGGAGCGACGTTTGACCACGCGCATATTCATCTCCGCGCGAAGCGCAAAGCCATGTGTCTTGTAGAGCGAAATGGCCGATGTGTTTGCGGCATAGGCGTGCAGATAGGCTGTGTCCCCGCTCGATGCGATCTCTCCGGCAACGAAGCGGAAGAGCAGGGTGCCGAGGCCGCGTCCCTGGAAATCGGGATGGGTGCAAAGCCCGCTGAGCTCGATGAAGCCTGTCTGCCGCATCCGTTGCCCGGCCATCGCCACCAGGCGGCCTTCGCTCTTGATCCCCCAGAAGCTGCCGAGGCTCTGGGCTCGCAACGTAAACGGCCCGGGCTTGGTCAGTGTCGCCAAATCAAGCATGTCGGCGGCATCGGCCTCGGTCAGCGGCTGGATGCGAGAATCGGAAATTCGCTCATGAGGCCGCTCGGCGATCATCTGGACCACCGATGCTTCCGTTGCGACGGCAAGACCCGATGGAATGGCGATCGGCCCGGATTCGACGAGAATCATGCTCTCCTCCTGCGAAGGCAGGTTCTCCAGGGCGTCGAGGCTCTCCGGCGTGTCGTCGGCGGACGCCGCGAAAGGAACGATGGAGGGTGGGTATCGCCGCGCGGACTTGCCGCCTTCGGCAAGATCGGCATGCGCGGTTTCCAGCGCGCTCCAGATCGGGCGGTCGAGGATATGCGGCATTATCTTTCCTCCTTGGCGGCGTTGCGGCGCGCAAGCGGCACCGCCGCAAGCCCGTCCTCGATGGCCGCGAGCTGTTCGAGGATCGGCCCGTCGAGATCGCCGCAGAGATCTGCAACGGCGGCGGCGATGCGCGGCCAGATCACCTTTTTCGAATGGTCGACGAGGTCCTGTCCCTTGTCGGTCAGCGAGACCAGTCTGCGACGCTGATCGTCCGGGGCCGGCTGCATGTCGACGTAACCAAGTTCGAGAAGCTGGCCGATGGTGCGGGTTGCGCCGGGCTGGGTGATGCCCACCGCCTGCGCGAGCTCGCCGATCGTCAGCGGCCCAGACCGGTCGATCGCTGCAAGGAATGGATATTGGCCGGCTTGAATGCCAAGGCCTGCTTCGTCGATGACCTGCTGGGTATCGGCCTGCAGCCTTTCTCCGATGCGCCGCAGCCGGCTGCCCATGCACAGAAACCCGAGCGTCCGGACCACATCCTCGACCATGCCAATCTCCATTTGTATGGGAAGTTATATAACATGTTATACATTAAATGGCAATTCTTCTGCGCAAAGGGCCAGCAGGGCAAGTCGGGGCAGGGCGGCACGAGCGTGCCTCGATCAGCCCGGCCATCTCCTGGCCATCAGCAACACCGCCAGCACACAGCTGAGCAGGCCAAGGGACAATGGCAGACCCTGATGTCCGATCTGTTGCATCGCCAGTCCGGTGGCGGGCGAGCCGACGATGCCGCCGATGCCCCATACCAAGGCGAAGGCGGCGTTTCCGGCGATCAGGGCCTGGCCGGTGAAACGCTCGCCGAGCTGGATCAGCGACAGGGTGTAGATCCCGAACGAGACCCCGCCCCAGACGAAGACGAGCGGCCAGATAAGCCACGAATTGAAGGCCGACGGCAGCAGCAGGCAGCTGGCGAGGCAAGCGAGGACACAGAAGAGCATCATCCGCGTCGAGCCGAACCGTTCGGCCAAGCGCCCGAGCAAAATCTGCAGCACGGCATTGCCGGCGATGAAACAGGTAATGAGTGATGCGATGCGCCCTTCGGCGCTGCCGAGTGCTGCGCCATAGACCGCGAACAGAGAGAGCAGAATCTGCTCGAAGGCGGCGGCTGTGAAAACCGCAAACAACAGCAGCGGTGCCAGAGCGAAGAAGCGACCCACCGTTGTTGCCTTGCCTTCACCGGGCATATCGGGCAGGTGTGGGACGACCGCAAGCACGATCAGGCCGCAGAGGAGGAAGGCCGTAATGCCGATCACGAAGGGCGGCCAACCCGCAGTGCCGGTGAGCCAGAGCGACAGCGGGCCGATGGCGAAGCCGCCCGAAACGATCGATGAATAGAGACCCATGATCCGGCCTCGGCGCGGCGCCGGCGTGATCGAGATCAGCCAGGTTTCGCTGATCACGTAAAGCGGATTGGCGAAGACGCCGAGCAGGAAGCGCAGCGGCATCCAGGCCCAGACGTCCTGCGCCCAGGCAATCGTCATTAGGGTGAGCGCGGCCAGGATCGAACACAGGATCGCCAACCGCGCCCCACCCACGCGCCGAGAAAGCGCCGGAATGATGGGCGCCGATAGAATGAAACCGAGCGGCGTCATAGCCGCCGACAATCCGATCAGGCCTGATGGCGTCCCCTGCCGCTCCAGGATGAAGCTGAGCAGCGGATAGGTCAGCCCCTGCGCCACGGCAAATACCGTGACGGTCGCGATGATGCCCGCCATCGCGGCCCATGGGATCCGATCATCTCGCGGCGATGTCGTGCCGTGCAAGTGCCGATCCGACACGTCCGACGGCTCCACAGACGTTCCCGCCCGCGCCGCGTGATGCGGCGCCAATGCAGGGGTGGAAGTATCGTTCATGGCAACCTCCATGGGGTTTGAAGGTGCGGGAACCTTCAAGCTCAAAAGAGGATGAATTCTGCGGGATACGGCGAGCGCCGTAATTAAGCGCGTCCAAAAAGTTCTCAAAAACTTCCAAAGGGACTAAACAGGTCTGCATAGAATTTTGCCCCGACCAAAAGTCCTCACCACAGCAACTTCCGCCGGACATCATCAGGACCATCAGGAAATGACAGCCTCGCCTTCCTTTCTTGGCCTTCCAAATCGCCTCGCCGATGGCCGTTTGCCCCGTGCGGTGATCTTCGCGGCCGGTCACGGCAGCACCTATCCCGGCAAGGACAGCAGCGGCTATGTCCTGGCCGCCGATGCCATCCGCGCTGTGAGCCAGGACGATGCCGCGCTCGTAGAGCACTGGGACTTCGATCTCGGCGGACCGTTGTTCGATGGCAAACCGGTGTGCTGCATCGACGCCGGTGACGTCGAAACCACCATGCATGACAATGCCGGCAACCGCGCCTGGATCGAGGTGAAGACGCGCGAGATCCTGTCAGTGCCCGCCGTGCCGATCCTGCTCGGCGGCGACTGTTCTGTGACCATTCCTTTCCTCGCCGGCTTTGCCGATCACGAACCGGTCTGGATCCTGCAGATCGACGCCCATATCGACTGGCGTGACGAGGTGCATGGCGAGCGCTTCGGCTATTCGAGCCCGATGCGTCGGGCGAGCGAAATGCGGCATGTCGCCGGCATGGTGCAGGTCGGCCTCCGTAGTGTCGGCAGCGCACGCCTCGCCGACATCGAAGCGGCGCGGGGTTACGGCAGCCGCTTCGTCACTGCCCGCGAAATTCATGCTGAGGGCGCCGAAGCCGCTCTCCGGCATATTCCGCAAGGAGCGCGGGTCGTCGTCACGCTCGACTGCGACAGCCTCGATCCCAGCATCATGCCGGGTGTGGCGGCGCGGACGCCCGGCGGCCTCGCCTATACCGAGGTAATCGACCTGATCGCCGGCCTTGGCAGGCGGGCCAGGATCGCAGGATTCGATCTTGTCGAGCTCTATCCTCCCGCCGACATCGACCGCCTGTCGGCGCTGACCGCCGCGCGCCTTCTCGTCAATGTAGTCGGCGCCATCGCCCGGCAGGTTTGAGATCCGGCTCGCGGCATGGTAGCCGGACAAGGTTTCATCGACGAGCGAGAGGGTGTTCTGATGGGGCTAGAGCCTTGAACTGGACCGAATTGTCCCCTGCTGAACAGTTCCAACGAAGGCTGAAAGTCTCTAGGATGCGCTCGATGCAGGGATCGCGCTTTGCCTTTGGTCCGTTTGTGCTTGATCCGGTGGCTGGAACCCTCCTTCGGAACGATGATCCCGTTGCCATTGGCCACCGGGGTGTCAAGCTGCTTTCAGCGCTCGTCGAACGACCCGGAGAAATCCTGGGGAAGGGCGAGTTGATGGATGCGGCCTGGCCGGGCTTGGCCGTCGAGGAAGGCAACCTCACCGTCCAGATCGCGCAGCTGCGCAAGCTGCTCGGTCCGGCCGCCGACGGCGGTGAATGGATCTCCACGGTGCCGCGCGTCGGCTACCGCTTCACTGGCGCCATCGATCAGCGCGCCGGCGTCAAGCGAAAGCCTCTGCCGCTGCCCGATAAACCATCGATAGCAGTGCTGCCCTTTGTCAATATCAGCAATGATCCGGAGCAGGAATCCTTCGCCGATGGCCTGACCGAAGACCTGATCACCGACCTGTCCAGGATGCCGGGCCTGTTCATCATCGCCCGCAGCTCGGCCTTCGCCTACAAGGGAAGGGCGATGGATGTACGCGCAATCGCCGAGGAGCTCGGCGTGCGCTACCTGCTGCAAGGGACCGCACGCCGGGCAGCAGGGCAGGTGCGCATCAACGCCCAGCTGATCGACGCGGTGAGTGGCGATCATCTATGGGCGGAACGCTTCGACCGCAGCCTGGACGATATCTTTGCCGTTCAGGACGAGGTGACGGCCAAGATAGTGGAAGCGCTGCTTGGCCGGCTGCGCGCACCGCCGCCGCGCAACCGGCCCAAAAATCTCGAAGCCTACGATCTCTGCGTGCGGGCGCGCAAGCTGATGGACGACGCACCGCAGACGGCGCGGGAAGCACATCTGATGCTGACGCGCGCGATTTCGCTCGACCCCGACTATGCCGAGCCCTATCGTTGGCTCGCCATAAACCACTGGATGGGAGAGGTGCATTCCGGCGGACCGACGGAGCCTACGCGTAAGACTGCTCTGAAACTGGCGCGCAAGGCGGTGGCGATCGATCCCAACGATGCCGGCTGCCGCTGGATCCTCGCCTACCTGCTTGCCTACGAGCGCAGTTTCGCCGAGGCCGATGCGGAATTCGCCAAGGCGATCGAGCTCGACCCGAACGAGGCCGACACCTTTGCGGCCCTATCCGACATCACGGTGCTCGCCGGGCGGGTCGGGGAGGGGCTTGAGCATATCGCCAAGGCCTTCCGGCTGAACCCATTCCCGGCAAGCTGGTACTATCTGGCGCTCGGCCAGGCGCAATATGCCGCCGGCCAATACGAAGCCGCCGTCGAGACGCTGCGCCGGGACGAGACCTATCGTACAAGCTCACGCCGCTTCCTGGCGGCAAGCCTTGCCCAACTCGGCCGGCTTGAAGAGGCTCGTGCCGAGGTCGAATTGTTCCTCGTCGCCAACCCGCATTTTTCGACCCGCCACTGGGCGGCGGCCGAACCGTTCCGTGACGCTCGGACGCTTGCACATTTCATCGACGGCTACCGCAAGTCCGGTCTCCCCGAGTGATGCGCTGGTGCGATGAAATTAGAAGGTGCCGGGTCGTCCGCTGGTGGTCGATTGACTTGCAGAGGACAAGAAGCTCTCTTCGGCGGTGGGTACTTTTCCCTCGGGTGTCAGGTCGTCCACCGCTTTGGGAAGATCGCGCTTTAGGCGTCCCAGAATCTCTTCATGCGAAAGGCCGGTACTGGCCGCGATCTCGTTGAGGACGTCCGGTCCCAGTGCTTCCGCGAGCTGGCCGTCATCGATGTCCGCATTCGGACCGGGCTTTACCCAGGACTCCGCCTTGTCACCGTGACCATTTTGCTGAAACGTCTTCAGCAGATCGCCGAGACCGCCGCTGACGATGCCGCCGGACGTCAGCCCGCCGAGAAGGCCGCCGAGACCACCCGAACCCGTCAGTCCGCCAAGAAGGCCGCCTAGGCCCCCGGGTTGCTGGTTGCCCGCGCCGGCCTGCTGAGGGTTCTGAATGCCCCGGAGGACCTCTCCGATCTTGTCTCTGTTTTGGTAGCCGGCAACGGCAAGGACGGCGAGAAGCGCCTTCAATTGACCGCTCATCATGATGAATCCTCCTATGGTGCTCAAAGGGTGCACGCGACCCAAAGCAGAGCGCTGCATGGGCAGCAATGTCCAGGGTGGCCAAAGGTTCCGCCGGTTTGAAAACAAGGCCTCCCCGCCGCATTCCCTCGACGATCTCGAAGGCCCGGCCGTCCACCTCATTTGCTCACGCCGCGGTCAGATTTCCGGGCAGCCTCGCCGGTTTGCGAAGGTCATTCGTTCCGGTCCACGGCGCGTCATCCCCTGCACAACAATACTGCGGGGAGACATGCGTACGATCTGCGCCCTGCGAAGTCCTTCGCTGCGTGCGATATCGAGAGCATCATCCGGGTCGCATCCGCGCGGTCGGCGCCGATCATATCCGTCATATCGGTCACGATCGCGATTGCGGTCGTAAACGCCGACGCCACCGGGGCCGAGCCGCAGCTCCAAGTCTTGCGCTGCTGCGATCGTCGGCGAGATCGTCAAGCCGCTTATCGCAGCCAGGCCGACCAGTACGAACTGAAGAGATTTCCGCATGAGTTCCTCCCATGGTCCTATGCTTATCGTAGTGACAACATCGCCATGCGAGATTTGTTCCTTGAGGTAAGCGGACTCGGTGCGGACGCCGAACTTGTAGCTCGTCTCACGGAAGCTCTTCGCATGAATCCAATTCGATAACCGATCGATCAGTCCCAGTCTGGCGCAGGGCGGTCCCGCTCCGGTTTTCCGGTCGGCCGCCCGGCTCTGGCCAGATCGATCGCAACGTCAGCCCTTTCGGGGACGGACCTCCTTGAACACGTAGGGCGCTTCGGTCCCTGACGGGATCGCATACACGCCATAGGACGCCTGCGGGTCGTCGCCCATTCCCAACGAGCCGGACGGCATGCCCGGCACGGCCAGCCCTCGGACCGGCGGCCGCTCCTGCAAAAGGCGCTCGACGGCCTCGAGCGGCACGTGTCCCTCGATGTAGTATTCCTCGACGACGGCGGTGTGGCATCCCTGCAGGTGAGCCGGCACGCCCAACTGCGCCTTGATCGCTGAAAGGTCGTCGGTGTCGCGAGCGTCGAGGGAAAATCCTGCTGCCGCCATCGCCTGCGACCATTCATGACAGCAGCCGCAGTTTGGATCCTTGTAGACCGTCATCTTCGCCGGCGTGGCGGCACGTGTCCCTCCGCCAAGGAACGCCAGGGCGGATGCCGCCATTGTAATAAAGCTTCTCCTGTGCATCGTCTCCACTCCTTGATGTCCTGCCGCCCGGATCGAGACCGGGCGGCAGGAGCCCACTATTTTACTTCGGTGACGGTCAGCTTGCCATTCACGCGTTCGGCGACGAACTCGATCTGCGAACCTTCCTTCAGCCTTTCGAGCAGAGCCGGGTCTTCGACCCGGAAAACCATCGTCATCGCAGGCATGTCGAGGCTCTTCAGGTCCTCATGTTTGATGGTGACCTTGTTCGCTTTGGCATCGACCTTGTTGACAACACCCTTGGTGAATTCTTGGGCGAACGCACCGAAGGCCACGCTGGCAGAGAGCAGGGCGGCCACGCTGATTTTGATCATGGCAGTTTTCATGTTCGTAGCTCCTTTTTGCGATTACTTCCCAGCGACGGTGACGTCGCCGTGCATGCCGGCTTCATAGTGACCGGGGATCAGGCAGGCGAACTTGAACTCGCCGTCGGTGGTGAATTTCCAGACAATCTCGCCGGATTGACCCGCCGGAAGGCGGATGGAATTGGGGTCGGCATGTTCCATCTCCGGAAACTTCTCCATGACCTTCTTGTGCTCCATAATCTTGTCTTCCTGATCGAGCACGAATTCGTGGTCGATCGTTCCGGCATTCTTGATCGCGATCTTGACCGTCTGCCCCTTGCGAACGTTGAAGGCTGCGGGAGTAAACAGCATCTTTCCGTCGTCGGTTTCCTTCATCGTGACGCGGATGGTCTGTGTCGCCTTGGCCTTGTCGCCGGGTTCTCCGATAGCCATCTTCTCGCCGTGGCCACCGGCATGATTGCCGGAGGCAAGTGCTGGCGACGCGAGTGCTGCGAGGGCCAATGCCATGAGATAATTCTTCATCCCTAATTCCTTTTCGATGTTGAGATCGGACCTCAGCCGTTTGTCGGCTTCGGCGTGATTTGCGTTTTTGCGTCTTTGGCCTTGGTCGCGTCCGGAAGGTCTCCGGTCCACTCGAAGGCCTGCGTTCCGGGCGGGTTTTCGTACCAGCCAGGATCTGAGTAATCGTCCGCCGAGATCCCCTCGCGGACCTTTACGACCGAGAACATGCCGCCCATTTCGATCGGACCATGCGGCCCCCAGCCGGTCATCATCGGAACGGTGTTCTCGGGGATGGGCATTTCCATTTCGCCCATGTCGGCCATGCCTTTGGTGCCCATGGGCATGTATTCCGGCTGCAGCTTCCTGATCTTTTCGGCGACTTTCGATTTGTCCACACCGATGAAGGTTGGAATGTCGTGACCCATGGCGTTCATCGTGTGGTGCGATTTGTGGCAATGGATCGCCCAGTCGCCGAGATGCTTGGCGTCGAACTCGTAGGCACGCATCGCGCCGACGGGGATGTCGATGCTCACCTCCGGCCACCGCGCTTCCGGCCGCACCCAGCCGCCGTCGGTACAGGTCACCTCGAAATCGTAGCCATGCATGTGGATCGGATGGTTGGTCATTGTCAGGTTGCCGACGCGGACGCGCACCCTGTCGTTCTTCGACACGACGAGAGGACTGATGTCCGGGAACACGCGGCTGTTCCAGCACCACATGTTGAAGTCGGTCATCTCCATGATCCGCGGCACGTAGGAGCCGGGGTCGATGTCGTAGGCGTTGAGCAGGAAGACGAAGTCTCGGTCGACGCGCATGAACTTGGGATCTTTCGGATGGATCACGAAGAAACCCATCATGCCCATGGCCATCTGCACCATCTCGTCGGAATGCGGGTGGTACATGAAGGTGCCGGATTTCACGAGGTCGAACTCGTAGACGTAGGTCTTGCCGACCGGAATATGCGGCTGCGTCAGGCCGCCGACGCCGTCCATGCCCGACGGCAGGATCATGCCGTGCCAGTGGATCGTCGTGTGCTCCGGCAGCTTGTTGGTGACGAAGATGCGGACGCGATCGCCCTCGACAGCCTCGATCGTCGGTCCCGGTGACTGTCCGTTGTAGCCCCACAGATAGGCGGTCATGCCGTCCGCCATCTCGCGCTCAACTGGTTCGGCGACCAGATGGAACTCCTTAACGCCATTGTTCATCCTGTGCGGCAGGGTCCAGCCGTTGAGGGTGACCACGGGCTGATAGTCCGGACCTGAGGCAGGGTGAAGCGGCGGCTGCATGTCCGCCGATTCCATTTTCGGTGCGTCGGGCAGGCCCATCGCCGACGTCTTCGTCCAAGCGGCTGTGCTGAGCAGAGCGGCGCTGGCTCCAAAAAGTTGTCGTCTGTTGAACATGGTGTGTCCTTTCTCAATGACCGCCGCCAGCGCTGCTTTCGGAAGCAGCGGCGACCTCGGTCTCTGCCGACGCCTTCGTCGTGCCGCCGCCGTAGATCGCAGGCGCCAGATCGGCTTCGGCCAGCCAGAAATCTCGCTTCGCGTTGACGGAGAGCAGGATGGAGTTGATCTTGTCGCGGGTGTCTGTCAGCAGCTCGAAGGTGTTCGAGATCATGCCGTTGTAGGTCAGCAGGGATTCCTCCTCGACCTTGGTGCGCAGCGGCACGACGCTGTTGCGGTAGTGCCGCGCGATATCGTAGTTCGAGCGGTAAGCCTCGTAGGCTGAGCGTGCTTCCGAGCGAACGTTGACGGCTTTCTCCGCCAAGAGGTTCGCCGCCCGCATATAGGCCAGCTCGGACTTGCGCATCCGGGCCTTGCCGGTGTCGAAGATCGGAATGGCGAACTCAAGCTCGACTTGTGCGGTGGTTCTCTTTTTCTTCTCGTCGTCCTCGATTTCGCGTTCCGTTTCGAAACCGGTCAGGATTTCGAGGTCGGTCACATAGCGTGTCGCCTCGGTGAGGCCGTAGGACTTGGCCGTGGCCTCAAGGTCGAGCTTCGCGATCTGCAGATCGATGCGGTTCCTGAGAGCCTCGGCCTCGATGGTATCACGCCTGACGACGGACTTGGGGAGCGGCGGCAGGCTGTTCGGGACCTGATAGTCCAGATCGGAGCCCCAGAGGCCCATCAGTCGCGTCAGTTCCTCCTTGGCAAGACGGGCGGACAGGCGGGCCTTCGCCGTTTCTCCGGCGAGTTCGGCGACGAAGACATGCTCACGGGCTTGAGCGCCCTTGGTCATAGCGCCAGTCTCGCCAAGCTTCTCCGCGAGTTCCGAGGCTGCGTCGGCGGTCGCCTGGGCACGCTGGAGCTGCCCGACGGTCTCCCATGACGCCACCGCGCCGATCCAGGCGCGCCGGGTGTCGGCGGCGACCTGAAGTGTCTTCACCGCCGCGGTCAATTGCGCCTGCCGGAAGCGGGTGTCGGCGATCGCCATGTCCCTGTTCTTCGTGGCGAGCGCCAGGATGTTCGTCGCAATCATTCCTTCGATGGTCTTGAACGCCTCCAGGCCCGGCGCGCCCATGCCGGCAGTGCCGATGGAGACGGTCGGGTTGAGGAACATCGTCGACTGCCAGGCGTCGGCGGCGCTATCGCCGAGATCGGCATAGGCGGCCTGCAGGCCCTTGTTGTTGAGCAGCGCGATCTGGACGGCCGTCTCGGCATCGAGGGTCTTTGTTCGAGAGAGCAGGCTTGTGACTTGTGCGGTGGCCGATCGAGCCTGGTTCTGGTTCTGGATCCAGACGGTCTCTTTCGCCGTGACGGTGGCGGTCTTGTTGGCAACGGAGGTGAAGCCCGCCTCTTTGCGGGAATACTCGGCGCCTGTAACGCAGCCGCTCAAGGCGAGCGGAAATGCCAGCGCCAAGATCAGTTTTCTGGTGCAGATCATGAGTCGTCTCCATTCATGGGAGACTGCAGATCGTTCTGTCTGCGCCAGGGCTTGGGATCGACCGGCTGCCGGACGACGTAGCCTGCGATCGGCGACCTGTATGCCGCCGGAGGTGCGGACGGCTGGTCGACCGCGGTGGGCAACGCCACCACGTCGGGAGGAAGTGTGGATGCGCAGCCGCCGACGATAAGCGGCAGCCCCACCACGAAAAGCGAGGGTTTCATTATGAAATTTCCGAATAGGAGATAGCCTACAAGGCGCTCGCCCGGAAGCAGGCAAGCGTCCGACTAGACCCGATCAAACGGGTAGGTCTCTATTCAGATATTCGGGGGACGGTGGAGGGGCGGCAGCTCGCCAAGGGTCGTCCGGTCGTCGATGAACTGCCGGATCGAGGTTAAGACGGGTCGGCCGACATCCTGGCCTTCACACATGATGCCGAGCCCGCCACAGAAATCCTTGCAGCATTCTGGCTTGACAGGCTTCGATACGCCATCTGCGTCATCACTGACGTCGCCCCGGGAATGGTCATGGACAGCCATCTTCGTCATGTCATGGCCATCATGATGCTGCATTGCATCCGCCTCGGACAGTATCGCTGCCGCCTCGGGGAAGGAGGAGCCATGCATGGCGGCGCTGGCGTTCGACAGCGAGTACCCCGCCAGTGATACGATGATCACCAGCCGCATCATCACGAGCAACCTGCTCATTGCGATTCGGTACATCTTGCCCATGCTCCTCGAACTACATGAAAAGCAGCTCGATTTCAATTGCGACTCATCTGTCGTCGATGTTCGCGTCCTTTATGTGGCACGGAACCGCTTACCGTTCAGATCCTGGATTCTCAGCCAAGACCGGCCGCTACGTCGTGCTGATGTTCGCGACGTTACAGATCCTCGGCTGACCGCTTCCGGCGCGGGAACACCATCCGGTCGACCATCTCGTCACGGGCGACGACCGTGTGCCAAATCGCCGCCGCGAGATGCAGCGTCACCATCGCCAGGATTATCCTCGATCCGACGACGTGGTACGGCGCAATCCCGAACCAGAAGTAGCTAGCGACGACGCCCATGCAGGCCTGCCCAATAATCGCGGCGTAGAAGGCGTGGTGAAGCGCCGCGGCTGCTCGCTCACTCCATGAGCTGGGTGCGCTGGTTTCGGAGGGCTGAAGAAGACGAAGAACCAGCCGCAGGCCCATCAGCAGGCCGATCGCCATTCCCGCGTAGTTGTGGAGATGGTGCTGGACGACGTCCCAATACGCCGGAGTCATGCCCATGTGGACGGCGTGGTGGGTTCTCTCGATGCTGCCGCCCGTCAGATACTGGACCGGCACCAGGAGGGCGATCAGCCAGTGAAGTCCTATCTGGGCTAGCGAATAGCCAGGTTTCATCGAATTGTTCCGAGTGAGAGTCTCAGACTAGCCGGCGACGGTTAATGCTTCCTCATCGGCCGTTGTCAAAACGCAAGGCCGCCACAGATCACTGGTACTGTGGAACATTGCGGCTGCCGCACAGTTCGGCGCCGGAAGGGAACCCAGCCGAATGAGACTTGGAAGCATCTTCCGCTACGCTCGGCTTTTGGTCGTCGCTCTCCTGGTGGCGGCGAATCCTTTCGGCATGGCCGCGGCGCCGAGCACCCTTCAAAGCCAGCACTGTGCCGTCGTGGGGGAGCGTGATCACCATGTGGGGCATGCCTACGCCATGCAGGCCGGGTGCTGTTCGGCGATGCACTGCTGTCCGATCCTTGCGGAAGTTGCCAAGGTCGCGGCTCCGCGCTTCGAACCGGGGAGGCATGAACGGACGGAGCCCGTCGACAGGCCGCTCCTGCTGATCCGTTCGATCGATCCGCCGCCCCGATTTCAGGCGGGCTGAAACGGACCAAAACAATTAACCAGATTTTGGAGATCGAACATGAAGACGTTCACCAAGCTTGCCTTGTGCACGGCAG
>NZ_VSZV01000055.1:0-1871 GCF_008919455.1 Rhizobium sp. PEPV16 | reverse complement strand
GCCTTGACGCGCTTGACGTAATAATTGCCCCAGGTGTCGATGATCGCGGTCAGCTGGACGTTCGGACCAGCCTTGATCATGTCGGAAGCCTGGCCGAAGGCCTTGACGCCACGCTGCTCGGCGACCTGCATTGGAGCCGTCGTGTCCGTGTGCTGGGTGAGGATATCGACGCCCTGGTCGATCAGCGCCTTGGCGGCATCAGCTTCCTTGCCCGGGTCGAACCAGGTGTTGACCCAGATAACCTTCATCTTGAAGTTCGGGTTGACCGACTTGGCGCCAGTTTCGAAGGCATTGATGCCCATCACCACCTCGGGAATCGGGAAGGAGGCGATATAGCCGGCCGTGCCGGTTTTCGAGAGCTTGCCGGCGATAATGCCACTGATGTAGCGGCCTTCATAGAAGCGGGAATTGTAGGTCGCGACATTGTCGGCGGCCTTGAAGCCTGTCGCATGCTCGAACTTCACTTTCGGGAACTTCTTGGCGACGGCAATAGTCGGATCCATGAAACCGAAGGACGTGGTGAAAATCAGCGAGCAACCGGAGCGGGCCATGCGCTCGATGGCGCGTTCGGCATCCGGGCCTTCCGGGACGCTTTCGAGGTAGGGCGTCTCGATCTTGTCTCCGAATTCCTTCTCGAGCTGGAGGCGGCCGTTCTCATGGGCCTGCGTCCAGCCGCCGTCGGTGCGGGTGCCGACATAAACGAAGCACACCTTGGTCTTGTCAGCCGCCTCGGCGGCCGAACCGATACTCAGGACGAGGGCAGCTGTCGCTGCGAGAGCAAGTGCAAGTTTTTTCATATTGATCCCTGTTGGTTGGAAGTTTCGAAACCCGTCTTGTTTGTTATTGTTCACCGGTCCGGCACGAAGGCTTTGCCGAGCGAGGCCGGCGTATTGATCAACGTCGTGCGCCGATTATGCGAGATGATGATGAGGACCACAACTGTCGCCGCATAGGGCAGCATCGAGAGGAACTGCGAGGGAATGCCAATGCCGAAGGCCTGCGCGTGCAGTTGCAGGATCGTGACCGCTCCAAAGAGATAACCGCCGGCCAGCAGGCGCCAGGGCCGCCAGGAGGCGAAGACGACGAGCGCCAGCGCGATCCAGCCGCGCCCGCCTGACATGTTCTCAGTCCATTGCGGCGTATAGATCAGCGACAGCTGCGCACCGGCAAGGCCGGCGCAGGCGCCGCCGAACATCACGGCAAGGTAGCGCATGCGGATGACATCGATGCCGAGCGCATGCGCCGAGCCGTGATTGTCACCGATGGCGCGAATCTTCAGTCCGGTGCGACTCTTGAAGAGGAACCAGTTGACGGCGATAACGAGCAGGATCGACAGGTAGAAGATCAGATCCTGCTTGAAGAGGACCGTTCCGACATAGGGAATGGCGGAAAGCACCGGGATTTCGATCGGCAGCAGCCGGACGCCGGGTGCGCCGACGAAGGCCTCGCCGAGCATGCCAGAGGCGCCGAGGCCAAGGATCGTCAGCGCAAGGCCTGTCGCCACCTGATTGGCAACGAGTGTCAACGTCAGGAAGGCGAAGAACAGCGAAAACAGCGCGCCGCTCACGACACCGCCGACAATGCCGATATAGGCCGAGCCGGTGAGCTGTGCCGCGGCAAAGGCACCGACCGCGCCCATGATCATCATGCCTTCGACACCGAGATTGAGAACGCCGGAGCGCTCAGTCACGAGTTCGCCGAGTGCGGCGATGACGAGCGGTGTGGAGGCGGTGATGACCGTCAGCAGAATGGCTTCGAAGATGGTCATGCCGCCCTGCCCCCGACCCGCGACCAGACCAGGCGGATTTTGTAATAGATCAGCGTATCGCAGGAGAGCACGAAGAAGAGCAGCAGCCCCTGGAAGACGCGAG
>NZ_VSZV01000345.1:61085-82637 GCF_008919455.1 Rhizobium sp. PEPV16 | reverse complement strand
AACTTTGGTGGTTTCGTATTAAGGTGTCGATGGATTCGGAAGACGCGCCCATTCCCGTGGATGTTCCTGATATGGAAAACAAGATGAGAACTGTAAATCCACTGATTTTCCGAGCCTGTTAGGTGCGTAGGAGCTGATCAAACCTTTCCCTGATCATCTTGATGATGACCTCGCTCCCGGAAAGATGATAGATCGCTGCGAGCTCGGCTAGCTTCTTACGATCCTCCTCGGTGCCATAGGCGATGATGCCCTTGTCACGGGTCTTGCTCACGGTACGATGCTCCAGTCAACGATCGAGGCCGCCTCGATTTCAGCTGGTGTGGTCGCCGCGGCAATCCGGTCCTTGGCCGACATCCGACGGTCTTCGATAACCGGACCAATCACGCGCCAGTATTGGGCCATGGTGAGGAAGACGGCTGCTGCGTCGAGCAAGCTGTCGCCGTAGCGTTCGGCGTCGATCGCGACCGTAGGGACCAGGGCCGGGTTTATATTCGGATCCTCGGTCACCATTTGCGCCTGGCGCTCCTTCTCGATGTACGTCATCGCCTGGCCGGCGCCGAGCGTCACGTAAAGTCCTTGAGTTGCCTCAGCTTCAGCGTCCACCTTGGACGCAGCCGCTGCGCGGATCAGAGTCAGATCCTTTTTCAAATTAAGCTTCATGGACGACGACCTGCACAGCTCGGCAGATGTGTGGCCACTGAATGATTCGACCAGATAGCTCGCCGGAATCTCGGCTTCGACCTCGCCGACGGCGTCAGGGCTTGACCTTCGCCAGCTACCTCAGCTTGCCGATGCTGGCATACATGCCCGTCGTGCGGAATTCGGTGGGGTTGGTGCCATAGACGCGGCGGAAGACTTTGGAGAAATAGTTGGGGTCTTCGAAGCCGCACATGATGGCGACTTCCTTGACCGGCAGGAAGTCTGCCTTGGTCAGAAGCTTGACGGCGCGCTGCAGGCGTTGCTGCAGCACGAATTCGGCCGGCGGCATGCCCTCGCTCTCGGCGAAGCTGCGCGAGAAATGCGCGCGGCTGAAGCCGACGATGCCGGCAAGCTCGCTGACCGGCAGCGGCTTTTCGAGATTGGCGTTGATATGGTCGATCACCGGCTGCATGACACTGAGATCGGCGGCAAAGGCCGGCGAGCCGAAGACATCGTCGTAAAGCGCCATCGCCGCTTCATAGGCAATCGCCGAGGCGGCACCCGGCGACGTTGCGCCCTTGACGAGGCGCAGGCTGCAATCGGCGAGATGATCGATGGTCGAGGGCTGCAGCTTCAGCACCGGGCCGGCGGTCGACAGCACCATCTGGTGGATGCGCAGCGTTTCCTCGCCGTTCATCGAGATCCAAAAATATTCCCAGCGGTCGCCCTTCTCCAGCCAGTAGCGATGATTGTGCGGGACGAGCACCAGAAGTGTATCGCCGCCCTGAAGGCGATAGTTGCGGTTCTGGTAGCGCAGCTGGCCATTGCCGCTGATCGTGTGCTGCAGCACGGTGAAGGGGGTCTGACCGCGCCGGCGGCCGTCCCAATCATAGCTCTCGTTCTCGCGCACTTCATAGCCGGCGCTGGTCGGCATGGCGTGCAATCGCTGGCGGCCGCGGGGCAGAGAAACCGTCCTCATCGACTGTCCGTTGGCGATCAAATCCTGCAGCACAAAATTACCCCTGAAAGCATAATCCTTCTCTGGTCGCCCTGCCGATTTCGGGCATAATCCCGCTCGAAAAGAGGAAGAGACCACGGCCGATAGAGCGGCCGGGAGGAAAAAGGCAGATTTTGCGGTGTTTTCAGCCACATGCGTCGGCATGCGGCCTGATCCTCCATGGCCTTCTTTTCCTTAGCATTCGATTGGGTCGAGGTGAAGATCATGAGTTTCAAAATCGCTATCATCGGTGCGGGCAGCGTCGGTTTCACCAAGAAGCTGTTCACCGACATATTGTGCGTTCCGGAGTTCCGCGACATCGAGTTTGCACTGACCGATATCAGCGAACACAATCTCGAGATGATCAAGGCGATCCTCGATCGCATCGTCGAGGCGAACGGGCTGCCGACGAAGGTGACGGCGACGACCAACCGGCGCCAGGCGCTCGAAGGCGCGCGCTATATCATCAGCTGCGTCCGGGTCGGTGGGCTCGAGGCCTATGCCGACGATATCAGAATCCCGCTGAAATACGGCATCGACCAGTGCGTCGGCGATACCATCTGCGCCGGCGGCATCCTCTATGGCCAGCGCAACATCCCCGTCATCCTCGACTTCTGCAAGGATATCCGCGAGGTGGCCGAGCCCGGTGCGAAATTCCTGAACTATGCCAACCCGATGGCGATGAACACCTGGGCGGCGATCGAATACGGCAAGGTCGATACCGTCGGCCTGTGCCACGGCGTCCAGCACGGCGCCGAACAGATCGCCGAGGTGCTCGGCGCAAAGTCGCTGAGCGAGCTCGACTATATCTGCTCCGGCATCAACCACCAGACCTGGTTCATCGACCTGCGCCTCAACGGCCGCAGGATCGGCAAGGATGAGCTCATCGCCGCCTTCGAGGCGCATCCGGTCTATTCGCAGCAGGAGAAATTGCGGATCGACGTGCTGAAGCGTTTCGGCGTCTATTCCACCGAAAGCAACGGCCATCTCTCGGAATACCTGCCCTGGTATCGCAAGCGGCCTGACGAAATCACCCGCTGGATCGACATGTCCGACTGGATCCACGGCGAGACCGGCGGCTACCTCCGCCATTCCACTGAAACGCGCAACTGGTTCGAGACGGAATATCCGCAATTCCTGGAATCCGCCGCAAAACCGATCGATTCCGCCAAGCGCTCGAACGAACATGCAAGCCATATCCTCGAGGCGCTGGAGACGAACCGGGTCTATCGCGGCCATTTCAACGTCAAGAACAATGGCGTCATCACCAACCTGCCGTCCGATGCGATCATCGAATCGCCGGGCTTCGTCGATCGCTTCGGCATCAACATGGTCTCGGGAGTCACCCTGCCGGAAGCTTGCGCGGCCACCTGCATCGCCTCGATCAACGTCCAGCGCATGTCGGTGCATGCGGCGATATCAGGCGACATCGACCTCTTGAAGCTGGCCGTGCTGCACGATCCGCTGGTCGGCGCCGTCTCGACGCCGGAAGAGGTCTGGCAGATGGTCGACGAGATGGTCGTTGCCCAGGCACGCTGGCTGCCGCAATATGCCGACGCCGTACCGGCCGCCAAGGAGCGGCTGTCGAAATCGAAGGTGCAGACCCGCGACTGGGCGGGGGCCGCACGCCGCAACGTTCGCTCGATCGAGGAGCTGCGCGCGGAAAAGGCGGCGCTGAAACAGGCCGTCTGATTGTCTTGAAGGATGGGTCGTCATGGGTTTCCGGGAGGGAAATCCATGACGTCAGACCCGCTTTCATGTCGTTCGAGGAAAAAGGAGCCGCGCAACCCGCGCTCCGGAACAAGAGGGAGAAACGATGATGAATTTCCGAAACGCAGGCATCCTGGCCGGTCTGGCGCTCAGCGTCTCAGCCGCGGCGCTGAATGCCTATGCCTCCGAGCCAACCATCCCGCCGGCGCCGGCCGACTTCCCCGCCGAAGGCAAGATCAACTATGTCGCGCGCGACTCCATCCTGGAGTTCAAGGCGCTGCCCGAATATCACGAGCCCGACTGGGTCACGAAGAATTTCGTCGCCTCCGGCAAGCTGCCGCCGGTCAAGGATCGCCTGCCGAAGGAGCCCATGGTCTTCAAGACAGGCAATATGCCTGACGGCATCGGTGTCTACGGCGATACGATGCGCCACGTCATCGGCGGCCGGCCGGAAGGCTGGAACTACGGCGCCGGCCAGACGCAGGGCTGGGGCGGCATCGATATCGGCCTTTCCGAATGCCTGACGCGCACCGCTCCGCTGTTTCAGGTGCAGGCCTCCGACACCGAGCCGCTGCCGAACCTCGCCAAGAGCTGGGATTGGTCTGAAGACGGCCATAAGCTGACCATGCACCTGATCGAAGGCGCCAAATGGTCTGACGGCGCGCCGTTCAGCGCCGACGACATCATGTTCTACTGGGAAGATGAAGTCATCGATCCGAATGTCTCGCCGCTTGGCGGCGGCGCCTCGCCGGAAGCCTTCGGCACCGGGACGACGCTGAAGAAGATCGACGACTACACCGTCGAATGGACCTTCAAGGAGGCCTTCCCGAAGCAATATCTCTATACGATGTCCTACCCGAACTTCTGCCCGGGTCCGTCGCATATCCTGAAGCCGAAGCATCCGAAATATTCGAAGAACACCTACGACCAGTTCAAGAACGCCTTCCCGCCGGAATTCATGAACATGCCGGTCATGGGCGGCTGGGTGCCGGTGGAATATCGCTCCGACGATATCATCGTCATGCGCCGCAACCCCTATTACTGGAAGGTCGACGAGAAGGGCAATCAGCTGCCTTATCTGAACGAGCTGCACTACAAGCTCTCGACCTGGGCCGACCGCGACGTTCAGGCCGTGGCCGGATCCGCCGACATATCGAACCTCGAGCAGCCGGAAAACTTCGTCGCCTCGCTGAAGCGTGCCGCGGAAAAGACCGCACCCGCCCGTCTCGCCTTCGGCCCGCGCCTCATCGGCTACAATCTTCGCATGAACTTTTCCGCCAATGGCTGGGGCAACCCGGATGAGCGCGGTCAGGCGATCCGTGAGCTGAATCGCAACGAAGACTTCCGCAAGGCGGTTACCATGGCGCTCGACCGCAAGGCGATCGGCGACTCGCTGGTCAAGGGACCGTTCACCGCGATCTATCCCGGCGGGCTCTCCTCCGGCACCAGCTTCTATGACCGCAACTCGACCGTCTACTATCCCTTCGATCTCGAGGGCGCCAAGGCGGAACTCGCCAAGGCCGGCCTCAAGGATACCGATGGCAACGGCGTCGTGAACTTCCCGGCCGGCAAGGCGGGTGGCAAGGATGTCGAAATCGTCATGCTGATCAACAATCAGTACACGACCGACAAGAGCCTTGCCGAAGGTGTCGTCGGCCAGATGGAGAAGCTCGGCCTGAAGATCGTCATCAATGCGCTCGACGGCGCCAAGCGTGACGACGCCCATTATGCCGGCCGCTTCGACTGGCTGATCCAGCGCAACACGACGGAGCTGTCGTCGGTGGTGCAGAACACCGAGCAGCTCGCCCCTGTCGGTCCGCGCACCAGCTGGCACCATCGCGCCGGCAAGGATGACCAGCTCGATCTGATGCCCTTCGAACAGGAGCTTATTGACGTCATCAACAAGTTCAGGACGAGCCAGAGCAATGACGAACGCGTCGACCTGATGAAGCAGTACCAGAAAATCTCGACCGAGCACGTCAACACGGTGGGCCTGACGGAATATCCGGGCGCGCTCATCATCAACAAGCGGTTCTCGAACGTGCCGCAGGGTACGCCGATCATGATGTTCAATTGGGCTGAAGACTCGGTGATCCGCGAACGCATGTGGGTGGCCGCCGACAAGCAGGGCAAATATGAGCTGTTCCCCGAACAGCTGCCCGGCAAGCCCGGCGAGAAGGGTCCCATCAACTGATGCATGATGCCTGAACAAAGAGCTAAAGCGCGTCGCATCTGATGCGACGCGCGGGAAGAGTTCCCTCCCAGCTGAAGTGAGTTCCGGGCCGCGCGTGCCGCGCGCGGCCTGATATGACCAACGAGCCGGCCGCGCTGACAAGGAGCGACTGGCGGCAAGGAGAAGCGAACCGTCTGATGTTACGATTCCTGCTCGTGCGCATAGCCTCCGCGATCCCCATTCTCTTCATCCTGAGCGTGGTGACCTTCGCAATCATCCAGGCCCCGCCCGGCGACTATGCCGATTACATCCGCTCCCAGCTGATCAACCAGGGCGGCGCCTCCTATGCCCAGGCGGAAGCGCAGGCGCAGGCTTACCGGGTCGAACATGGCCTCGATAAGCCGCTGGTCGTCCAGTACGTCAACTGGATCGGCGGCATCGTGACCCGCGGTGATTTCGGCTACAGCATGTTTTACAACAAGCCGGTGGCCGATGTCGTCGGCGAACGCCTGCCGAGGACCTTGCTTCTGGCGCTTGTCTGCCATCTCTTTGCTTCGGTGCTCGGCATCGGCTTCGGCATCTGGGCGGCGACCCGCCAGTACAGCTGGATCGACAGCCTGCTTTCGGGAATTTCCTTCCTCGGCATGACGGTGCCGCGCTTCCTGATGGCGCTGATCATCGTCTATCTGCTGGTCTTCCAGCTCAACGTGACCGAGATCGGCAGCTTCTTCTCGCCGCAATATGGCGGGGCGCCCTGGTCCTGGGCGAAATTCGTCGATCTCGTCAGCCATGTCTGGCCGGTCGTGGCGATCGCCACCTTCGGCGGGCTCGCCTACAATATGCGCGTCATGCGCGGCAATCTGCTCGATACGCTGAACGCCCAGTATGTCGAGACGGCGAAGGCCAAGGGGCTTTCCGGCGGAGCGGTTGTCATGCGCCATGCGGTGCCCAACGCGCTGCATCCGCTGGTGATGTACCAGGGCGTCGTGCTGCCCTACATGCTGACCGGCGAGATCGAGACCGCGATCATCTTCGCGCTGCCGACCGTCGGACCGGCGATCGTCGGCTCGATGGCCGTCGGCGACGTCTATGTCACCGCCACCTTCATGATGGTGCTGTCGGCGACGCTGATCGTCGGCAACATCATCGCCGACATGCTGCTCGCTTTGCTCGATCCGCGTGTCCGCCAATATGGAGGAGCCTGAGATGCTTGCTTTCGACTCTTCTGCAACACCGCCGACGACCGACATCGTGGCCAAGCCATCGCGTGGGCACGAGAGCTATATCGCCCTTGTCTGGCGCCGGTTGAGGCGCTCCTGGACCGGCATGGCAGGCCTCGTGCTCGTCGTGCTCCTGCTCCTCATGGCGATCTTTGCCGATTTCTTCGCGCCGATGGATCCGAAGGCGACCGATGTCGGCTTCGCGCCGCCACAGGTGATGAGCTTCCACGACAAGGACGGCAATTTCGTCTTCCAGCCACGCGTCTACGCGCTGTCGGATTCCGAAGAGCTTGATCCGGTCACCTTCCAGCCGATTGTCGGCATCGACTACGACAATCCGCGGCTGCTCAGCTTCTTCGTCAAGGGCGCCGAATACCGGCTTTTCGGCCTGATCCCGGCCAACCGGCACTTCTTCGGCTCGACCGACGGCCAGCCGGTGCATTTCCTCGGCACCGACAAGTTCGGCCGCGACGTGCTGTCGCGCGCCATCATCGGCTCGCGCATTTCGCTGACCATTGCCCTGACGGTGGTCTTCATCGTCACCATCATCGGCACGACCGTCGGCATGGTATCCGGTTACTTCGGCGGCACCTTCGATGTCTGGTTGCAGCGTTTCGTCGAACTGGTGCTCGCCTTCCCGCAACTGCCGCTCTATCTGGCGCTGACCTCGCTGATCCCGGTGACGGCGCCGACCAACGTCTTCCTGGCCTTCGTCATCGCCGTCATGTCGGCGCTCGGCTGGGCGCAGATGTCGCGCGAGGTGCGCGGCAAGACACTCGCGCTCGCCCGCATCGATTACGTCCGGGCGGCGATGGCCGTCGGCGCCACCGACACGCGCATCATCATGCAGCACATCTTCCCGAACGTGATGAGCCACGTCATCGTCGCGGTGACGCTGCATATACCGAGCGTCGTGCTGCTTGAATCCTTCCTCGGTTTCCTCGGCTTTGCGGTCAAGCCGCCGCTGATCTCCTGGGGGCTGATGCTGCAGGATACCGCAACCTATTCGGTGATCGGCTCCTATCCCTGGATTCTCGCTCCCGTCGGCTTCGTGCTCGTCACCGTCTTCGCATTCAATGCGCTCGGCGACGGATTGCGCGACGCGGTCGATCCTTATTGAGGTGATTGATATGGCTCTTGCACTGGTCAATTCCTTCGCCCCGCCCGTCCGCCACGATCATGATGGCCGTTCGGATACGCCGATCATCGACGCCCGCAACGTGGCGGTGAATTTCAAGGTCGAAGACGGCATGGTCGAAGCTGTCAAGGACGTCTCGTTTCAGCTCTATCGCGGCGAGACGATCGCGATCGTCGGCGAATCCGGCTCGGGCAAATCGGTAACGGCGCGAACGGTGATGGGGCTTTTGTCGAAGCGCGCCGTCGTTTCCGAAAAATCGACGGTTGCCTATGACGGCAGCAATATCCTGAAATTTTCCGAGCGGGCGCGCCGCAAGCTGCGCGGCGACCGCATCTCGATGATCTTCCAGGAGCCGATGAGCTCGCTGAACCCGATCTATACGATCGGCAGCCAGATCGTCGAGGCAATCCGCGTGCATCGCCGGATCAGCAAGAGGGATGCGCAGAAGCGGGCGCTCGAGCTGCTCGAACATGTGCAGATTCCCGATCCCGCCGCGCGGCTCATGCAATATCCGCATCAGCTTTCCGGCGGCCAGCGCCAGCGGGTGATGATCGCCATGGCGCTTGCCAACGATCCTGATGTGCTGATCGCCGACGAGCCGACGACGGCGCTCGACGTCACCGTGCAGGCGCAGATCCTCAACCTGATCCGCAACCTGCAGAAGGAACTGGGGATGGCCGTCATCCTCATCACCCACGACCTGACGGTGGTGCGGCAGTTCTCCGATTACGTCTATGTGATGCAGCTTGGCGAAGTGCGCGAGCACAACACCACCGAAGCGCTGTTTGCCAATCCGCAGGACGCCTATACCAAGCATCTGCTCGCCTCCGAGCCGCGTGGCCAGGCCAATCCGCTTCCCGAAGGGTCGGATGTCATCCTCGATGCAAAGGGCGTGCGGGTCTCCTTCATGATGCGTCACGGTACCTTTCTCAAGCCGGCGATGCGTGAGCTTGTCGCCGTCGACAGCCTCGGCCTGACGCTGCGCCGTCACGAAACGCTGGGGCTGGTGGGCGAATCCGGCTCCGGCAAGACGACGTTCGGCCAGGCGATCCTGCGGCTGAACACGCCAGACAGCGGCGAGATCCGTTTCGACAATCAGCCGATCCACGGCCTGTCCAGGTCCGAGATGCGGCCCTTGCGCGCCCGCATGCAGGTGGTGTTCCAGGATCCTTTCTCATCGCTCAACCCGCGCATGACGATCGGCCAGATCATCGAGGAGGGGCTGGTCGTCAACCGGCTGGGCGCAACCAAGGGCGAACGGCAGGATCGGGTGCGCGAAGCGCTTATTGCTGCCGGCATGCCGGGCAATATCCTGTCGCGTTTCCCGCACGAATTTTCCGGCGGCCAGCGCCAGCGCATCGCCATTGCCCGCGCCATCGCGCTGGAGCCGGAATTCATCCTGCTCGACGAGCCGACATCGGCGCTCGACCTTTCCGTCCAGGCGCAGATCATCGAACTGCTGCGCAAGCTGCAGGACGAGCGCGGCTTGAGTTACCTCTTCATCTCCCACGACCTCAAGGTCGTCAGGGCGCTCTGCCATCGCGTCATCGTCATGCAGCATGGCAAGATCGTCGAAGAGGGTCCCGTCGACGAAGTTTTATCCCATCCCAAGACCGCCTACACCGAACGGCTCGTCAAGGCCGCTTTCGAGGTAGCATGATTATCGAATGCCGGAGGCTATAATGGCAGGAAATCCCAAAATCACTTTCATCGGAGCAGGCTCCACCGTCTTCATGAAGAACATCGTCGGCGACGTGCTGCAGCGGCCCGCGCTGTCAGGCGCGACGATCGCGCTGATGGATCTCAATCCGCAGCGGCTGGAAGAAAGCGCCATCGTCGTCAACAAGCTGATCTCGACGCTCGGCGTTAAGGCGAAAGCCGAGACCTATTCCGACCAGCGCAAGGCGCTTGCCGGCGCCGATTTCGTCGTCGTCGCCTTCCAGATCGGCGGCTATGAGCCCTGCACGGTCACCGATTTCGAGGTGCCGAAGAAATACGGGCTGCGCCAGACGATCGCCGATACGCTCGGCGTCGGCGGCATCATGCGCGGGCTTCGCACCGTGCCCCATCTCTGGAAGGTCTGCGAGGATATGCTCGCCGTCTGCCCGCGGGCGATCATGCTGCAATATGTCAACCCGATGGCGATCAACACCTGGGCGATATCAGAGAAATATCCAACCATCCGCCAGGTCGGCCTCTGCCATTCGGTGCAGGGCACGGCGATGGAACTGGCCCACGATCTCGACATCCCTTACGAGGAGATCCGTTACCGCGCGGCCGGCATCAACCACATGGCCTTCTATCTCAAATTCGAGCATCGCCAGCCGGACGGGTCCTACCGCGACCTCTATCCCGATCTCGTTCGTGGCTACCGCGAGGGCAGGGCGCCGAAGCCCGGCTGGAACCCGCGCTGCCCGAACAAGGTGCGCTATGAGATGCTGACGCGGCTCGGCTATTTCGTCACCGAAAGCTCTGAGCATTTCGCCGAATACACGCCCTATTTCATCAAGGAGGGCCGCGACGACCTGATCGAGAAATTCGGCATTCCGCTCGACGAATATCCGAAACGCTGCATCGAACAGATCGAGCGCTGGAAAGGCCAGGCCGAGGCCTATCGTTCGGCCGATAAGATCGAGGTCAAGCCGTCGAAGGAATATGCCTCCTCGATCATCAACTCGGTCTGGACCGGCGAACCCTCGGTGATCTACGGCAATGTCCGCAACAATGGCTGCATCACTTCGCTGCCTGCCAATTGCGCCGCCGAAGTGCCCTGCCTCGTCGATGCCTCCGGCATCCAACCGACCTTCATCGGAGATCTGCCGCCGCAGCTGACCGCGCTGATCCGCACCAATATCAACGTCCAGGAACTGACGGTGCAGGCACTGATGACCGAAAATCGCGAGCACATCTACCACGCCGCGATGATGGACCCGCATACGGCAGCCGAACTCGACCTCGACCAGATCTGGTCGCTGGTCGACGACCTGCTCGCCACCCACGGCGACTGGCTGCCCGAATGGGCACGCACGAGCCGCAAGGTACAAGCCGCCTGATCCCCTCTCCCGGGTGAGGCGTCAAGAAGCCCCGCGGTCGCAACAACCGCGGGGCTTTTTGCGTGGGATACGCGGGAAGCACATCCGCCCGCCCGCCGAAGTTTCCGATTGGAAAGCATTGATCCATCAGCGTCTGCAGCATGGAGCTGAAAACGTTCTTCGTAGCTAAGGTCGACAGTCACTATTTTCGTCTCAACACAATCCCTCAAGGTTGCTGACAACGACGAGGATTTTGTCGTACGATTCAGGTCGACGGCAAGAATGAATGGAGCGTTCTGGCAGGTCACTTAGTTGGGTGCGAACGCTTTACCGATTTCACTTTCAGTCCCTATCCGACAGCTTAGGTGGCCGTCCGCGGATGCTGCCTTCGACAGAAGTTCAGCGGCTACCGCCGTGGGTGGAGGACTCCACAAGTCAATCGTTTATTTTGGCAGCAGAGTTTTCTCCAAATGGTCGACTCTCCCTGCTAATGTGTCTACCTCCTTCATAACCTTGGCTGGATCCACCTTGATTTCTTTAGGGTAGTATATCTTGTTTTTGCTATCAAATTCTTCTGGAACAACGTAATGTTCGTCCTTCGATTTTACTTCATTTGCTTTGACTGTTACTGATCCTACTACATCCTGATTTGTCCAAACTTCAAATATAACCTCTTTGCCGCTAGCTAATTGGTAATCATGGATGACAGTGCCTTCGCTGTCCTCACAAAGACCGCCCTTATAATTATCTGTGACTGTAATTGTGTACATCTGTGCATCGGAGTTCGAGAGAGTGACTTTACATGCCATAGGTAGCATCCTTTCTTCTTCGCTAAAACTAGTCTCGTGAGAATCGCCCGTCTCGGTGTGCCATCCTTAGCGTTATAGCGTAGGAGTTAGGGGACCTCTTGCCCGGCAACTGCGCGTCGAGGATCACATTTCGCGCATCGCCAAAGTTCATCGTGATCTCCAAGATTTGTGTCGAAGCTTTAATGCGCCACATCTTGACGTCTTTTGATCCGTCAAAGCCGCCTCCCTTCGCTTCCTCAGGTCCGTTGCCCGTTACGAGGAAAATGCGATTAGAATCTAGGCGGTAACAATGGCCGTCGAATCCATAAGCGTACGCAAGAACGATTGATGCGGTTATCCCTTTCTCGCTGAACAGGCTCAGATGAACTTCAGCCTTTTTCCCAAGGCCGACATCGAAACGAGCGTGCTCCATGGTCTTATTTAATCGGATCCCGTAAAGAACTATTTCGTCCGGTATGTATTGCGATTTTGGGGGTGCGGGAATGTTATCGTCGATCATGCATCTCTCCCAGAGTTAAAGAATACGACGCCACGTCATGCAATCTTCAATTTGGTCGACATAAGTTTGACCCCGACCCTGCGAGATGACTTCGAGGAGTGAGATCGCGGCCGATTCGAAGGTGACGCTGTCCGGTTCAAGGTGGGCCCATGAGCGCATCACAGCCTCCCCGACGATATCTCGTGACTCTTCAAGGGCGGCCTTAATGGCAAAATGGCGCGGCTCGTAGGACGACTTGGACGTGCGCATCGCTTCGTCCATGAGTGCTGGTGCTAGTTGTTGTCGCAGATCTGAGAAGCGCTTAGGATTCAGATCAGATAAACCGCGCTCGAAGAGAAGGGACTGGTAGACCTCAATCAGACAATCAAAGAGTGCGGCTGCAAAGGGCTTCGATTGGTCGTGAACCTCGTCGCCGACATCACCCATCTTGAGTGAATTGTTGAACGATCGAAGTTGCTTCTCGTCACTCAACTCGGCGAATTTGTCGAGTTCATTGTGTAGTAGAAGATTCCCCTTAGTTCGACGGAGTAGCCGATCAACTGCAGTGTCGAATTGCAACAACCCGAGCAAAGATATGAAATCGGCTATCGATTCATGGTAGGCGAAGAAATCGCAGCCGCGGCCGTCTCCCTCAAGAATTCCGAGTTCGCTCAGCAAAATAAGGTGGCCCATTTCATGAGCGATCGCGTCAAAATTCAGGGCAAAACATGAAGTCGGCGTTTCTGGCTCGCTTTCGCCCAGTTCAAGGAAACCAAATCCAGACTGTGCGTTCTCCCAGCGTGGAATCCGTGGAATAATCTCAAGACGCTCGACTGTTGGTTCAAAAAACCAACCTATTGGATGCCCAACGTAGCTCTCACAAATGTCGAGAACGCGACGTGCACAGGCAAAGCTGTGTGTCGAAAGGAAAGCAGGGGAGTCGGGACCGATGTGGTCAAAATGGCCGTCGGGGCCGGGTTCTGCTGGCGGCCTCAAAAACCCCCGATATGGCGGCAGATTCGGCGATGCGTAAGGGATTTTCGCCTCAATCGGATTTGCGACGTACATCCGGCTGTCCGACGGCCCTGCTAGAATCGGGCCTGCAGACGCTCCGATCCACACCACTTCGGGCTTTTCGTAACCGGGAATGAAGGAGGGTTGCGGAAAGACAAGGAAACGTGTTCCGAGCGGCCGCTCCAAAGCCGACCCGTCGCCTACTCCCTGCGAATGTGTGATGGCATCCAAAGCTGCCCCCACCGCTCGTTGCCCAACGCCGAGCGATCTTCTACTATACCAGTACTACTGGCATTTCGACAATAGCGCGTCGAGCATTCCGCAGTACTCCATGTCATCGGCGAACGATTCCGTAAGTTCAAACTCGAAAGAAAGAGGCTCGTTCAGACCATTGATCTTGTGATCGGCCAGATATCTCAGGAGATTTACAGCGTCGTTTCGCTTCTGGTTTATGGCTCCGGCTTTCAGCCACGCCTTTAGAACTGCGATCTGGTCCACAGCGCTGAGATTGTTTTCTGCCGCCGCGAAAACCCTGGCGAACGACCTTTCGCTGAAGTGGAGCGAGCGTGCCAGTGACTCAAGCCGGTCTCTCAGCCGTCTTTCGATGACCCCGACGCGTGCCGCTTTTTTCAGGCTCAGCCTGATGTCGATGAGAGCGTCGCCCAATGCGCGCGAGCCCAGCTCGACGGGAGCCATCGGCACCGTGACGTCGGCATCGTCGGCAAGCGGGTGCCGTCGGTACCACCGGTAGATCAGCCCATGCCCGATCATTCCCAGGGGAGCGAGCTCCGCTGCTCTGAGCGCGCCTATGCTGGCGGCACCGTATATGCGGAGCCCTCGGGCCATCGCCCAGAGAATTTCCTGATGGCGAACGGCGGGGCGCTGCGCGAAGACGCCGTCGATCAGCACGATCGCCGACGGCGCGTAGTCCGCCACGGCGCGCACGACATCGCCGCAGCCGACGGGAGGCAGATAGATCGCCTCCAGGTATTTGCGCGCTTCCGTCGCGGAGAGGGTGGGGCCGAGAAAGACCACGAAATCGTCACGCAAGATCCGCCTCCGGATTTGTTTCCAGCGGAGGAGCAACCACCCGGACGACGTGAAGAGGGACGCGATCGTCCGAATGAAGAACCACAAGAATAGCCGCCTTCGCGCCGGCCAGCTTCAACGCCTCGGCGATCGGCAGGATGGAGTGGCCGCTGGCGACAGGACCTTCATCGGGGCTGTAGGAGCTGCCGCCCTTTACGAGTTGCGTGCGCCATGCGGCGAGCTCCGAAGCATCGGCATATGCGTAGACTTCGCTGCTGATATCGTCGCGCGCAGCCGAGATCACCCCCAGCCGCGATTGACACGCTTCGAGAAATGCGCTCGTCAGCGCGCGATCGTGGCTGAAGCCGCAGCCGAAGCCTTCGGCCGGCAAGGGCGCGAAGGGGGCTCGTCCGCCATCTTCCATCACGTGGCACCAGTAGATCGGCAGCGCGTGCGGCGCCGGGATTTGCCAGATGCCGACGACAAACCCCGCCTTGGCCAGCCGTCGCATGATTTCCCCCGCGCCGCCTGAGCAGACCGACCGGGAGTCGATCTGGAATCGGTCGAAGAAATGCGGCGTCTTCATCGCCGTGCATCGCGCCTGCCGCTCCAGTATCTCCAGGCAGGCATGCAAGGCCGCGCTTTGCAGGCTGGTGCCGGCTGCCAGACCTGTTGTGTCTCTGGGCATCCAATGCGGATGAGGCGAGGGGACGGTGTAGGCGGAGTCGACAAGGGCAAGCGGGACAGGGATTCTCCGGCCCGAAAGGAGATCCAGCCCGTCGATCCAGGAAAGCCCCTCGGCCTCTCGCCCGACGCCGAGGTGCGACCAGAATTTCTGCTCGTTCATCTCGCGGAAGGCCGCTCTGAAGACGCGCTCCGGGGCGATCCGCTCTGAGGCCCATCCCTCCAGGGATTCCATCAGGCCCGATATCGCCGCAAGCGGCAAGGTCAAACCCTTCCCTTGGCTGACGGCGACCGAAAGGGCGCGCGGCCTGACAACCTGGACGACGGGGATCCCGATCCGGTCGAGTTCCGTGACCGAGCCCAGCCTGGTGATCCCGTATTCCTGCTTGCGCGCCAGGATGCGCTGCACCGTCTGCCAGATATCAGGCGGCGAGAGGGTAGGGGCATCAAAGATGTTGTCGAGCACCCCGTGGTCCATCGCCTCCTCCTGGCCTACGACCTTGGCAGTCCGTCTAAGGCGCGCTTTGCTCTTTCGGCCAGCCAGGCGGCTTTTTGTCCTTCGGCAATCTGCACCGCCCTCGTCAGGTCTCTCCTTATCAAGGATGGAGGGTCGTTCAGATCTCGTCTCAGTCTTGCGCTGAGGCGGTAGAGTTCGGCGAGCCAGAACCGTTGACCGCTGTTGCGGCCGACATTGATCGCCTTGTGAATGGTCGCCAGGGCTTCAGCAGACTTGCCGAGCCGCTGCAGCACCTGCGCATGCATGTCGCTGTGCATGGAAAAATTATCGTCGGTGCCCAATTGCTGCTGGAGCAGCAGACCGTGTTGGAATCGCTCTTCACCCCGTTCGGCAAACGACGTCATCAGCTCCGCCCAGCCGCAATACATGTTGGCGCGCGCCTGGCTGGCGGCGAGGCCGTGTCGCTCGGCAAGCGCCAGCATTTGTTCGCCGAGGTCATGGACATCGTCATATCTGCTTTGGCAGCGGCGAAGGACGATGGCGTAATAAAGCGCGTGAACCATGCTCCCGGCATGATCGGTCGAGGCCGCCCAGTCCAGGCACTGTCTGATCGCATGTTCACTGGCATCGGCATCGTTGAGAAGCAGGTAGGACAGGGCGCTCTCGCCCAAGCCGCAGACCTTGGCATCATGTCCGCCGAAGAAGGCGCGATTTCTGACCGCTCTTTCGGGATCGTAAAGATCAAGGCCTCTGGCGACGCAATCGAGGCAGAATTCGTGCTCGCCGGCATGGAAGCTCGTCGCCCATCCGCAGTGATAGGATTGAAGCCGCGTCTCCTGATCTTCGACCGCTTGCATGTCGCCGACGAGGATGCGCGCGCGCGATTGCTGCGTCAGAATGTTGGGCGCCGTGAACCACCATCCCCAATAGACCGGGAAATGTTTCGACCGAACAGCCAAGGCCTGTTTCCTCAGAAGCTGCATTGCGCGGGAATAGGCCCGCCGCGCGCTTTCCGAGCCCTCTCCCTCGAGTGCAGTCGCAACGACCCCCTGAAGTTCGAGCAGGCCCAATGCCAGTTCGGTGCGATCGGGGTGGCGCCGGGAAAGACTGTCGACCTCCTGCGCGCAGAGCTCGAGCGACACGTTCGCCTCGTGCATGGCGGAGCGCAGAACGCTTGCCTCGGCCGCCGCCAGGGCAAACCTGGCCGCGGCGTCGTGCAAGCCTGCTTCGGCGCATTGCCAGGCCGCGATGGCAGCTGGCAGACTGGGCTTTGCTTCTCCGATCAGGAGTTCGGCGATCCGCCTGTGTATGCGTCGTCTGTCGCTTTTGAGAAGGCTGCTGTAGGCGGCTTCCTGAGTGAGTACGTGCCGGAACTGAAAGGAGCCGGGCGTGTCGGAAGAAGGCTCGATGATGCCTTGGGAAACAAGCCGCTCGACCGCGACCTCCACCGTCTGCCGGCTGACCCCTTCGAGTAGGTAGGCCAGCAGCGAGATGTTGAATTCGCGGCCGATGACGCTCGCAAATTGCGCTGCCCGTCGTGCGGAACCGGTCGCCGCGAGTCTGGCGGAAAGCAGATCATTCAGCGAGCTGACGCCACCTTCCAGAAGCAGCCCTTTCCATTCGGATGAGGCCTTGCCCAAGGGCTGCCTTCCCAGGAAGAAGTTGGCCAGTTCCTCCGCATAGAGCGGCATGCCGTCGCATTGATCCAGGATGAAATCGGACAGGCCCGGCGGGGGACGCTCACGCCAGACCGAGGCGACGAGATCGCGAACCGCCGCAGAGGCCAGGCCGGACAATTCTATCTCGGTCGCCAGTGCCAGGGATCGCCTGATCCTCGATGTCTGAACCACGAGGATCGGCAACTTGCCTGCGAGCGATCCAAGCCGATCGATCAGCTCCAACGTCATGCCGTCAGCCCAGTGGACATCCTCGAAGACGAGGAGCGTCGGAACACCAGTCGCTCTGCAGGTCAGGATGTCGGCAGCGGCTTCGATGACCTTCCGCCTGAATGCCCGCCCCGACAGATCCGACACGCGAATATTGCGCGAGGTCGCCGGCGACCGGTCTGACGTAAATGAGAGAATGGTGTCAACGATGTCTGCGCCCAAGTCTCGGCCGGATGTTTGAAGAGCCTGCATGAAAGCCCCGCCATCGCCTTCCTTCAGAACTGAAGGTTCGGCCACAAGCCTCTCAAGGAACGACATAAATGGGTGCAGGGGCTGGCTCTCCAGGCGCCTGCCGCACTGAAAGATCAGGGTCTCGTGCGAAGTTTGCGATAGACTGCGGGCGAATTCGCCGATCAGTCTGGATTTGCCGATGCCCGCCTCTCCGACCACGGTGATCGAGCTGCCCTTGCCGCCGAGAGCTGAATTCCAGGCGCTCGAAAGAGCGGCAAGCTCTCTTTCCCTGCCTCTTATCGGCCGGTCCCATTCATTGAGCGGCGACAGCGCAGAGGTTGATCGATCACGTTCCTGCGGGCGCCAGAGCGCAACCGGCTCTTCGAAGCCTTTGAGTTTGGCCTTCCGCACCAGGCTGTAGTCGAACTTGTGTCGCGTGAGCTGAACGGTGGAATCTGCGACCAGCACCGAATTCGGTTCGGCCTCTGCTTGCAGGCGAGCCGCCAGGACCGGTGCTGTGCCGACAATCTCGTCTCCTCGCGTGGAGAATACGACAAGACCTGTGGCAACCCCGATCCGCAGCCTGAAAGCTGTGCGCGCCTTCTTGGTGCTCGCTGCAATGCCTAACAATTCCAAGGAAGCCTGTACCGCGCTTTCAGCCGCATCTTCGGATTGATCGGGATATCCGAAGAAACAGCATCCCCCATCACCAAGCCGCTGATGAAGAAACCCTCCATGTTTCTTTATGATCGTCTCGGCGCTCTGATGTAATGCCGACACGGAGCGAAAGAACTTCTCCGGCTCGCTCCGCAATAAGAGCTCCGTTGAGCCGACGATATCATAGAAAAGGGCTGTGACCTGTCGCCGCTCACCTGTGAACCGAATTCGCGCATCGAGGTTTTTCATACTGGGTCGCCCAACACCAGAGAAGCCTTTCTCAGGACATCCGATTTATAGCTTGCATGCAAGCTTTTCGTGCGGCGATGCTAATTTATGAATCGGTTGTTGGCCTGCGGCTTGATAATCATGCGCTCTTAAAAACCGCGACGCATGCCCGGCCGCACCGCTTCGGGCTCATCATGGTGTTTGGCGTACGCTCTTCATCAAGGAGGGCCGCGACGACCTGATCGAGAAGTTCGGCATTCCGCTCGATGAATATCCGAAGCGTTGCATCGAGCAGATCGAGCGCTGGAAGGGGCAGGCCGAGGCATATCGTTCGGCCGACAAGATCGAGGTTCAGCCGTCAAAGGAATATGCCTCCTCGATCATCAATTCGGTCTGGACCGGCGAGCCCTCGGTGATCTACGGCAATGTCCGCAACAATGGCTGCATCACCTCGCTGCCGTCCAATTGCGCCGCCGAAGTGCCTTGCCTCGTCGATGCCTCCGGCATCCAGCCGACCTTCATTGGCGACTTGCCGCCGCAACTGACCGCGCTGATCCGCACCAATATCAACGTCCAGGAACTGACGGTGCAGGCGCTGATGACGGAAAATCGCGAGCACATCTATCACGCCGCGATGATGGACCCGCATACGGCGGCCGAACTCGACCTCGACCAGATCTGGTCGCTGGTCGACGATTTGCTCGCCACCCACGGCGACTGGCTGCCCGAATGGGCACGCACGGCCCGCAAGGTACAGGCCGCCTGACCCCCTCTCCCGGGCAAGGCGTCAAGGAGCCTCGCGGTCGCAACAACCGCGGGGCTCTTTGCGTGAGGATGGGGCGTTTTGCGATTTGGGGACGTGACTCGCATGGCCGGATCGACATCCTGTCAAGAATCGAAGGCGCTTAACCGAAGATAAGGCGAAGCTTTCGAAGCACGGCGGTATCGCGAGCGGTTGTTGGGTTAAAACGAAAGAGCCTCATGCTGCTGCCAAAATTCCGGCCGGATCGTCCGCTTGGAACAGATCTTCCTAATATACGTTTGTGGGAAGCCTGCCCCACGGAGGACGCCATGATCAGCATCTGGGATGCGAACGTCGAATTGAAGATAGATGATCGTTTTCACGTCATCAGGAGCGCTCGAGAGGCGGTCGCATTTTTGAAGAAATCCTGGCCCGACAACAGAAGCGCGAGCTACGCGACAGCGCGGAAGGTATGCCTGGACGCGGCGAATGGCGTTGTTCCCGGTGCGGAAGCGCGAGCTGCGTTTGAGGCTGCGGCGAAGGAGGCCGGCATCCTGCGACAGACTTAGGGATTACCTTGTTCGTTGCCTCCTATCGAACAGGAGGCGCTGCCGCAGTGCCATGAGGAGCGACATGACAGAGAGCGATGCACTCCGCCAGGAAATCTATCGGCTTGCCGCGGCGGCCGAAGCTGACTCAGAAACAACGTCGAATTTGAAGGCGCTGGCCGTGCAGCTCTGGGCAAACTTCGACGAATTCACGGTCGAGGACCTGGAAGATATACTGAGGGACGAATGGAGAACTCGCGGACTGCCGTTCAACGACAACGCGGATATGTAGGCGCTTCTAGAATTGGAGACGTCTGTGCTACCTCAGAGGCCTCTTTGCTGCGTTCGCAATCGGGCCCCCTAGCTGACCTTTGTTCGATCTATGACGCATGCTTGCTCGTGAGCAGTGGCGCCGAAATTTTCCGCGCGTCGTGTCTCCAAATTATGGTACTTGAAAGTACCCAAAAATGTCCCTGTAGTTGAGTCCCTTGGAAAAATCCGCCAATGGACTTCGCACTCCTTTTCAACCTGTTCCGGAAGCCCAATTAGGCCAACGTCACTGACGTCACCCTCTGGCACAAGCACGAGACACTCCTGCCGGTGCCACTCGTCGACGCCGCCGCCCGAAACCCATCGGGACAAATCTGGCGCCGGCTGAACGGTGTGCAATGGGAATATAAGCAGGACCCCGAAACGATTGAAGAATTCGATGCTCGACAATACTGAGGCTTAAAGCCCTACTGCGCACGGAAACTATGCCTCTGTATTTGCCACGTCGGCTGCGGCCCAGCATCATCGTCATGCCTTCCTCCGCGGACAGCGACGATGATATCGGATCGAGCGCCGAGGTTGGTTCGTCGTAAACAGCCAGGCTGTGTTTCTAAAGCGGTCGAAACACTCTCGATGGGCTAGTAGCCGCCTATCTCACCGCGAACTGGGCCTATCCCCTGCGGCTGTGCATAGGTTGTGTTGTCCGATCCGCTAGTTGCGCATCCTGAGAGTGTCATGAAGACGATTGCTGCTGCGGCCAAAATGCTTTTCAGAGGCACGGCGTTCTCCGATCATGGCAGGCTGCCCAGGCCTCAAGGGCCACGCCGGGGATTCTCCGTTAAATTACCTACAATGGCAAGCGCGTGGTTAGCTGGCGGCAAGTAGCGATACGGCCTCTTCAAGCGTCTCCCTGACTAGTCACTCGGCGAGGCATCTTTCCCCAGCACGCTGACATAGATGTAGGTGTGGTGAACGCCCTGACCCAAGTTCTTAGGGGCGTGGTCGGCCAGCGCAGAAAACCTGGTTCCTGCTGACCAGCAGGAACCAACCGCTTCAGAGATCTGCCCCCTCAAATTTCAGCGATAGTCGATGCCGCAGGAGCAACGACCCGACGGGGATCGATGCATCCCCGACCAGCACGTCAGATGGTGGCTCATAGCCTCAATCAGGCAAACCACGCACGAAGCTGAGCGAAAAACCCGTCTGGTTTGGAGCCTGACATCTTCCGCAAACGGCGAGCGACGACTGCCGCGCTGACGCGTTCACCGAAATGGCAGAAGCACACTAGATCATGCAATTGCTCATCGCTGAGTTCGAAGAACCGTTTGGCTTCTCCATAGCTGTCATTTTCCATTCCTGCCGCCCGCAGAGTGGGATCGGCGAATGCAACAGAGATCGGTGTGCCGTCATCCCTGAGAGCAAGCCGATCGACAATGGGCTGATATTCGGTTTCGTGAAGTGTCTTGAGGAACGGCCTGGGGCTGTGTTCGAGACTTTCGGCCCATCGTTCAAGGCGCTCGCGCCTAGTCATTTCAAGGCGCTTGCAGGTCGGGCTGACCGTTGCGATGCTTTTCAACTGGTCTAATGCGTACTGTTCCATTTCGGCCTCC
>NZ_VSZV01000345.1:48488-61036 GCF_008919455.1 Rhizobium sp. PEPV16 | reverse complement strand
AGGTCGAAGCCGATGTCCAATCACGATTGAAAAACGCCGCTCGTTGACGTTTGCGTAATCACTTGAGGCGCCTTTGCTTGCGGACTGGCTCTTTTCTCATAAGGTTTCCGCGCCATGTCATGCCAAGGCAACCAGACAGGGTTCGGTATGGACGAGATATTCGAACAGCTTCTGCACCTTTCCGAACACACCGAAACTCTAATCGCGGTCTACGACAGCCATGACAGGCTGCAATACGCCAACGACGCTTTTCGTTCGGTCTATTTCATCGAGCCCGATGAAACGCCACTGTGGCCGGATCTGATGCGGCGAAATTTCGAGCTCGCGCGAGGCACGGTCATTCAGACGAGCAAATTCGACGAGTGGCTGCGCTCGACGCAGTCGCGCCGCGGCAAGATCGGCTATCGCGCTTTCGAGACCGATCTGCACGATGGCCGATGGTTCTGGATGACCGAGGCGGTCCAGACGAACGGCTGGATGTTGTGCATTGCGAGCGACATCACCGGTTTGCGGGCGCATGGCAGGATCGTCCGGCAAGATCGCGATCAGGCGATCAAGGCGTCTTATACCGACGAACTCACGGGCGTCGCCAACCGCCGCTTTGCCATGGCGCGCGTCGACGACATGCTGGCGGCCGCCAAGGATGGAAGCGACGGTTGCCTTGCCGTCTTCGACATCGACAATTTCAAACAGATCAACGATCGGCTCGGTCACCACGCCGGCGATCTGGTCCTGCGCGACTTTGCGCATCGCATCCATCAGAGTGTCCGCCGCAACGATTGTTTTGGGCGGGTCGGTGGAGAGGAATTCGTTCTCGTGATGCCGGCAACCGGTCCGGAAGACGCCATTGCCATGGTGGAGCGGATGCTGACGGTGATCCGCTTCTCCCGGCCTCTGCCTGACTCTCCCGACTTCAGCTACACCTGTTCCGCCGGCATCGCCGCCTGTGCCCCGTCGGACAGCGTGTCGGACCTTTATCGCCGCGCCGATCAGGCACTCTATGCTGCCAAGTTAAGCGGCCGAGACAGGGTGCGCGCTGCGTAGGTGCTTAATGCATGTCGCCCGGAAGCGTGCAGCGGTTCCGGGCCAACGACATGCATAAAAACAAAAGCTATCCGGTTGAACCTCAATTTGATCAGGCGACTTCGTCGCGCCGACGGCAATCTGGACCGGTTCGCTGAGACAGGAACAATGGTCCTGCGCGCAATCGCTTAAATCCCCGACCCGTAGAGTTCCTGCTCATCGTCGCCTTCCCAGGGGGAGGGCATCGAGGTGCGACTGGCCGAGGGCATCCGCATCCAGCACTTCAATTCCGGCTCGGCATATTCGATGATGTGCCCGGGCGAGGAATCGGAGGCGCGCCAGCCTTCTCCAGCGAACTGATCGCCATTCGACCAATAGGCGAGGTCAACCTCCGCCGGACCCTGTTCGGACGGGCGGATCGTTACGAGGATGCGGCTACCGTCTCTCGGTGCGCTTGCCATGTCGCGCCAGCGGTCTGTGTCGTCCATCGCTTTTCCTCCAGCCTCGCTGCAGGTTGCGAGTGTCGCCTCGCCATCGGAAACGGTCAATTGAAACTTTGCACAACCATCATCTGTCGGATCCAAAGAACTTCTC
Source organism: Rhizobium sp. PEPV16 (assembly GCF_008919455.1). Lineage (NCBI taxonomy): Bacteria > Pseudomonadati > Pseudomonadota > Alphaproteobacteria > Hyphomicrobiales > Rhizobiaceae > Rhizobium > Rhizobium sp. PEPV16. The sequence goes on along the minus strand of NZ_VSZV01000345.1, from coordinate 59,419 downwards.
CGGCCCGCTCCGCAGTAAGTGCTCCGTAGAGCCCACGGCGATAGCTTCCCATTACGGCCGCCGGCCGCAGACGCTTTCTGCATCTGGTCGCCCTGGGACAGTAGCCAAAAAGGCGAGCCTATACATTATCCCGCTCAAGCTTCTTCAAATGCTCGAAGCATACGATTTTGACCAACTCAAGCAAAGTGGCGGTTCGTTCCCCGAGCCAAATGAGGGCTTCGTCGGTGATCTCGAAATGCTCGGAATACCGCGCTTTAACGTATGCCTCGTTCAAGGTGTTGAACCAGGCGCGTTCTCTGTGCTGATCGCGGGGAAAGGCCTCGACTAGTCGTTGGTCCTGCTCTTCGGCAAGCGAGCGCAAGAACTTGATGTTGTGGGATGGCGGGCCGTAGTTGGTGACCGTCAGCAGCACACAGGAGTAGGCCTGCTCGAGCGACTGATGCATCTGAAAGGCTGCTTCCTTGCCGCGGCCACGGCTAAGCGCATACTGCGAAGTATCAAGAAATCCGTCTGCGGTTGGATAGCGCTCCGCGAAATGCTTGCTTGCCACCCGCAGCCGATCTGCCGGTGAGAGTGGGCTAGGCTCGGGAAGAGATTCATCATCCAATTCGTAAAGAACGATGCCTTCTTTTCTGATGTCAGAGAAGAAATACTGCCCCTCCTTGAGGTAGGTATTCACCTCCCGCCTCGAGTGTACGATAAAGCTCACCGGCGTCTCGATCGACTTGTCCCGGATCAAGCGGTCAGCCGCCTTGTACCAGTATTCTGCGAACTCGCAGAGCTTGCGATTGTTGACGATGATCAGCAGATCGAAATCGGAGCGATACCCCTTCATGGTAAAGGGTTCGTCGACCCATCCACCCTTGGCGTACGAGCCAAACAGGATAATCTTCAGGATTCTGCCAAGCTTCTTGAAATCGGCCGTGCCTTCTTTCAGCGCATCCTCGAATTCCTCATGGAGGATTTCGAGGACCCGGCCAAGTTCTCGCTGTTTCCGAAGGGGCATATGGTTAAGGGATGATTTCATCATGGAGAGCAATGATCGCGGGACGGCTTGAAAATGGATCTTGAGAAATTCAGGCTCTTAGCCCGATTCTACACTGCTTGCCTTAAACCACAAATCGTAAATGGATCGATGATGCGTCATTGATAGTCGGCCGCAGGTTGAACGTTTCAAGGCGACCGTTCAAGCGCAGTGCTCAGATTTCCGCCGGAAGACCAACAGTTGCTTCTGATCGGTCGCCTTTGCGACATTATAGCGCTGTCGGTTCGGTGGCCCTATAACGTCAGCGGTGCATCATCTGCGAAAAGGTCCACCAGTCGCCGCTCTTCGCATTAGCGATTGAAGCCGAATGGCGGAAACGCGGCGTGGCGTGGTTTCGGCGCACCCGAAAGCGCGGCCCCAGGGCAACGCCCCTCGAAACCTCCGGGTATATGTGCAATCCAGGGATGATAAGTCGAATCAGAACGACTGAATCTGATCTTTATCTGGGGGAATATCTTATGATGCTGCCGAGTCCAACGCACTCGAACTACTCAATCTTCTTACCGACATCGAGCGTGGACAGGTCAAGATCGCACAATTCCAGCGTGATTTCGTGTGGACGATCCAGAAGTCCGCCGCGTTGCTCGACAGTATTATCAAAGGATATCCTGTTGGAACATTCATTTTCTGGTGGACGAAGGACCGCCTGCGCAGTGTCCGGGACTTGGGAAACACGCCTCTGCCCGAAACCAAGGAGGGCGAGACCGTCTCATTCGTTCTTGATGGTCAGAAGCGTCTCACCAGCCTATAGAAGAACCCCGTGACATCGACGTCGAGGCTATTTCGTACTACGTCGGCCTACGGGTTAAGAGACGTTGCCTCAAATGCTGCGAGGCAATGATCACGGGGAAGGGCAACAAGGGGATCATCTCGGTCGTCCCCGGAGTCACGCCGCAGCGAGAACGTTTTTCGATCGCTCACGAGCTTGGGCATTGGGCGATGCATCGCGGCGAGACCGTGGCCTGTCGAAGCACCGATATCGGGAAGTTCTCCAAGGGTAACGAGGTCGAGCGGGCAGCGGACCAGTATGCCGCCAGCCTGCTCATGCCATGGTCGCTTTTCAAGACGGAATGCCGGCAGCATCGCCGGCTCGACCTGGAAGCCTTGAAGGCGGTGTCGACGGCGTTCAACACAAGCCAGACTGCAACCCTTATCCAAATGATCGACAGCTACGTCTACCCGACCGCCATCATGATCAGTCATGGAACGGGTGGGCGCGTGGAATTGCAGGCTACTGGTTCCCGAAGGCCGATCTCCATTCCGAAAGCTTCGCTTTTGATCTCCTCCACAACGCGAATGCGATCGATCAAGCGTTCCCGCGGAAGATTGACGCTGACGCCTGGTTCGACAATTGGGCCGCTCCGAAATATCAGATCACTGAGCAGTCGTTGCGGATTCCAGGGGAGGGGGTCATCACGATCCTTAATCTGGATTAGGGCATGATCCGATAGCTTCGGGAAACAATCGAGAGTTTGCCACGATGGTCCCTTTGGTCGGTTTCCATCAACTCCAGGGTCCCGATTGCGACTCTTCTGGTCATGCCGTTTTCGAAAAAAATACGATAGAGTCCGGCCTGCAGAGTGCGAACGCTAGCTTCGGCACCGCAATGCCTACTCGAGTTTCTCCGCGTAGGCTCGCAAGTCGATCATTGGCACGGTGGCCACCGCTTGCAGCCTTGATATGAGTTCAAGCAGAAAGCGCGTGACCGGCTTCGTCTTTTCAGAAAGCGTGTAGCTTCCGTCCTCGTTTAGCCAGAGGTTGCCGTTATCGGCGACGCATCCGGCGTCAAGACGCTCCCCTCCTGACTCAAGGTGCCGGAGCATAGTGTCACCAAAAACCGGGCGCCAGTTGCTGCTCAGGGTCAAGATTTGGCCGGCGAACTGGGTCCGGTGTCAGCTCGGAGCCTCACGAGGATTTGTCGGAGATAGGCGTCAGACACTGATGTGGCCCCAAAGCTCGCGTCTCAAGCGAAGTTTTATCCGACACCCTGGGTCCCAGCAATCCCTGCTGTTGAAAACGAGCTGTCATGAGGGTCCGATTGGCGGATGACGAAGGTCCCGCGATCCGTCAGATCGATCGAAAATTCGCACCAACGAACCCATTGCGATGGGTGGCTGTCGAGACGGCGCGGGTCGGAATGTTGTCCGCGATGGACCGATCCTGTTTGGCTCGTTCGTTCGCGGCGACGCGCAAGTGACCAGCGGCGTCGCCGTCGTTGCCGCCCTTTACCTCCGCAAGTCGGGGGAGCGGCTGCAAACGCACCGCTTCAAAAAGCCCTCAAGAAGAATTCCAGAATCATGATTGCTGACGCAGAAGCCGGCGATAGAAACGGAAGACCATCCGGTAAGGCCGCGCGTCGTGGGCAAACAATCAGGCCCGCTGCGCGTTTATCACCTGACCGCCCACTCCGGCATTCAAGGCGCCGGCGTCGCAGTGGTCACGGGTAATATGTGGCTAGGTCTGCTCGAATGGCTGGCACACACTACGATCGACGAGGCGAAGGTGAGGGGGAGGACGACTTTCGCCCAGGCGCTAGCCTTGCACATCTTCTGCAAAGCCGTCTGGCTGGCCTGCCTCGTCTTGTTCGCAACGCTCTCGCCTGGTGCGTCTATCTCGCTCTGGTGGCACTGACGTTCGGTCTGGCATCTTTACCAGGATGGTGGCTGTTATGAGCGGGAAGATCGAGCGCGGCGCGCTGCTGGTTATGTGCATCTGCGTTGTACTCGCGCTGATATGGATGTTCTGGCCATGACCAACCGTTTGCCGGCAACTTCTCAAGGTGGCAACCGCCCAGACCTGAAAGCCCTCCCTATCAGGAACGAGACCATCGGCTTCCTGCGCTTAGCATTGGTTGATGAAGGTTCTCCGATCGAACCTGGCGGTGGCTTCGGCTCAGAAGACGTGTGGTTCGTCGTCGGCGGCGAGCAATATCATCTCCCCAATGTTCAGGGGTTCTTGGGCTTATCAAGCTTCGGCCTGCCTCGAGCTGCTATGGCTCTTTCTATCTTTTCGGCGAGATCTGAGAAGGCTTCTTTGAACGGCCTTGCTGCTTCCATTTCTTCCCTGGACATGGGTGGGTTGTCGAAAACGGCATCCCAGTCGTCCTTGGAATATCCTCTACCCGGCTGATGCTCGGGCATTTCCTGGACTTTGATAACCATCAGAGCATGCTCCTCTCGCAGAGTTAAAGCGGGTGTATGCGGCTCACGTCACCGAGGAATATGACTGACGGCTTGGATCTCGAAGGACGGCCCGCCAACGACGTGTGATCCTCGGTTAGAATATAGCCTACACTCTGGAGTGTGTTTGCCAGCTCGTTCAGAGAACGTTCGTCTTCGATTGTCAGAAAGCCGACATGTTCCAATGATTGTCTAAAATGAACGGCGTACGTTGGCATCGGGCTCTCCTTTTAGTTGCGAAGCGATCATCTTTTGGATTTCAGCCTCTTCCTCAGAGGTTAAAAGTCGTTTTGAGTGATCCTTGGTCATAATCAAAGCTCCCGCATCAGCTTCGCTATACTGTCACGGTCGAATGGGGTCAGCTTACGCCTGCCCGGGCGTGAAGAAGGCCAAATACGCCAGCGCTATGATCATCGCGACAACGAAGATAGTCAGCACGAATTTGATCATGCCTTTCGTGGCTTCTTTCTCTGTGTTGCTCATGCGACTACAACATCAATGAAGTAGTGAAGTTCCCGCCGTTCGGCAATTAGCCGGTTAGCTGCTTAACGACATCATCGATCGTCTCTCTGACGGGATAATAACTCGGAGAGGCATCTTTCCCCAGCACGCAGACATAGATGTGGGTGCTGCTGGTGAAGGCTTGCCAAATATCAGCAGACGCACTCTTCTCGGTGCTATCACGGCCGCCATCCCAGCAGCAGCAGTTCCAGCGGTCGCAAATACTTTCAACTGGAATGATTTCTATGCCGAGGCAACTCGAGCGGAACTAGCCCGCTTTCACGCCAACGCCCTCACCGAGGCAATGGCCACGAGGTATCCCGAGCTGTCGTGGCGCCATGTTGTCGACCACAAGGTTCAGTTCGTTCTCGTCGTGGGCGACGAACGGCCCGCCGTTTCAGCTCGTCAGGAGGTGTGACCATGCGCATCTCGCGGTTGGTGCATATACTTGGCTCAATGAGCGAAGCCGAAAAACTCGGCATCGTCGCCAGAGACAACCATCGTGCGAATATTGAAGCCTGTATTGAGGGTCTGATCGGCATCTTGATAAACCCTGAACATGTTGTCCCCGGCATTGCCTAGCAGCACCCACATCTATGTTGCCAGTCTACAGAAACTCGGCGGCCCGAGCTATTATCCGGTCAGAGAGACGCTTGATGAAGTCTAGAAGCACCCGCTCGTCGGGGTTGCTTCTGCTTCGCCCGCCGCCGCCGTCGTCCCCAGCTACTAACGGCTTAACCGGCCGCCACCCGAGACCTGGGAGCGATTGGAGCATCCAGTTAAGTTCAAGTTTTGGCCCAGCCTTCACCCTGACGCCCAGGAACGACACCTATCGCCCGAGCAGCGGCACTAAGCCCCAGGGTGAACATCGATGCGTCGAGGGCGAACTGCGCTCGATGGCGAGTGCCTGGAACTTCCGTGCTAACTCGATGTTGTAATCGGCATGAGCAACACAGGACAAAAAGCCGCGAATGGCATGATCAAACTGGTCCTGACTATCTTCGTCATCGCGATCATTCTTGCTGTGGCGTATCTCACTTTTTTCACGCCAGGAGAAGTTGAGCCACGACCGCCGGCGTCGCCGACGTTGAGAGAGGGCGGCCAGTGACCGCGCGAGCAACTGTTTTCGGGATCGGGGTAGGTGTCGGTCTGGGGGCGGCATTCGGTGCAACGATTCTCGACAGCGTCCCAATTGGAATTGCGATCGGCATAGCGGTTGGCGCGGCGTGCGGTTGGGCGGCTTCTAAGCGAAAGAAATAATTGGAAGCATCTCTTCCATCGCGCGGCGTGCTGCTGATCCGCGTGGACTGGTGTCGATCGCGCACTGGACGACCTGCTTGCCACCCACGGCGGCTGGCTCCCCGAATGGACGCGCACGACCTGCAAAGTACAGGCCGCCTGACTTCCGATTGGGTGACGCGTCAACCGAGCGGAACAGCTTGCCGGGGGTGGTCGATCCCGGTTCCGCAGAAGGAGCAGATCGGTCACGGCGAGCAGTTCGACTAGAGGCCGCCTTCGAGAATGTATGCACCCAACCGATGAGGACTCACCATGAATGAGAACGATGAACTCCGCCAGGAGATCAGCAGGCTTGCCGAAGCGGCCGAAGCCGATCCGGAGACGACATTCGATCTAAAGACGCTGGCTGTTCAGCTTTGGGCGAACTTCGACGAGTTCAGCGTGGAGGATCTAGAGGACAACCTGCGCGATGCCTGGAGGACGCGCGGATTGCCTTTCAACGACAATGCAGACGTCTAGCGGTAAATCTCCCACCATACTTGGTTGTCCGTGAGGGCCCACGGGAACTAGTGTATGTGTGTTCGACCACCTCAAGTTTTCGATGAGGCGCCTCGAGACGTTCGACGTCATCGCCAGGGCGTATCTCGCCGCCGCTTTCCAGCACCACGGACATGGCCAGCTTTTCTGACAAGGTTGCCTTGTTCATCGCGGTCAAGGACGGGCCACATCAGCACTTTTTCGAACTTGTCGGTCTGGCCGCACGGGTTTCCACGCTCAGTACCAGGTTCGTCAGAACCAGGGTGATCACATCGATTCCACGCCCACAGGTTATCCTCGAGGCCCTTGTAGCGAGCAGAATTCCTGGCGCTCGAACTTGCTCGGTCGATCGCAAACGGGTGTCATATCCCGATTGCTCGTCCGCCAGGTCTGACGTCGATGACCCTCCGTCCGAAGCGCGGTGTTGGCGCGTGGAACGAATAGCGGCGTCGGAACGTTTGGTAGCGCGAATTAGAGGAGAATATCATGGGAAGTACTGCAGACAACATTAAGGGAAAGACGAATGAAGTCGCCGGCAAGGCACGGCAGGCAGCGGGCAAAGCGGTCGATAATCATGAGGAGCAGGCCAAGGGCGCCGTTCAGGAAGCCAATGGAAAGGCCCAGGTTGCCAAGGGCGACGCCAAAGATACCGTGAAGAAGGTTGTCGATAAGGCCTAGCGCCTTTCAGCATTTGAGTTTCCCCTTAAGCCCGCGCTGGTCGCGGGCTTTTTTACGAAAGAGATTCCCATGAAGCTCGTAGCAATTGCGGCAGCAGCGGTCCTTATCGGTCTTCTAACAGAAAACGCGTCCGCGCAGGCGGTGGAGGACCCCGCTGTCAATGCCTGCAAGAATACCGGGCTGCTCGCCCTCCGTGAGCGTTCTCCGGATATCACCGATCTCGTCATGGACATGGAAAGCCTTGCCATCAGCAAAGCCGACACCAAGGTCGAGGACGTGGCGATAAAGACCGTGATCCTCGGAGAAGCCTATATCGCCCGGAAGGAAAAGACCGGAAAGCCGGACAGGTTCGTATGCTTGCTCGGCGACAAAGGAAAAGTCCTGCTGACGTTTTTTACTGCACAGTAGCTTCGCAACGGTATCCCCCTGGGGGACGTATTTGGCGCGTTGGAACTCAGAGTTGAAACACCGGGCTGGCGCACCAACGCCGCCGGGAGCCGAACTCCAACCGGCGGAGAGTTAGTGCCTTCTAGCATAAGGCGTCTCTGGGAGGCGTGCGCTGCTGAGCCGGACAAGTCGTGGCCTTCTCCGCGGCGTCGGAAGGTTTGAGATGACGTCGAAGCGCTGGACGTTTACCAACCGAGGTCCGTTTCGGTGAAGTCGTTGCCCTTGTAGGCAAACCAAATGCCGGAGGCACCCGGGCCCGAGACTGGCAGGCAAGAACGAGGCCGAGGGCGACCATGAAGGTGCCGGGCTTAGGTCTGCTGTGTATTAATGGCGAGCTGCTAAGTTTCGGAATACCTGAACAACGCACGCGTACAGTTCTTACATGCCAATCCACCGGGGCTGGCTGCCAACATCCTGCCGAGGCAATGGCGATCGTCAGGCCGGGCCGGTAAGCCATCTTCGCTGCGGTTCATCTGCGAAGTCAGCGCCGTGATACGCCTCGCGGATTTACCACGTCTGCCTCCGTCAAAACCTCCCACTACGATTGCGGCCATCGCGTCCTGCCCCGGCTTTTGGTCCTGCCAGGCTCGCGCCGCCCGCAACGGCTTTGCCGTCCTCCACTGCGTTGCGGGCCCTGCGGGTGCAGGCAGCGCTTGCAGCCTGGCTTTCGGACCGCCGTAGCAGGTCGCGATAGCCGCGACCTCGAAACGGAGGTTCAGACATGAGCAGGCAACAATCCAATCAACGATCCGATATCTACAGCCGCATCACCGCCAGGATCATCGCCGATCTCGAACAGGGTGTGCGGCCATGGACCAAACCCTGGACGACGGGACATGCGGCAAGTGAGGTCAGCCGGCCACTGCGCCACAACGGCCAACCCTACACCGGGATCAACGTGCTGCTCCTCTGGTCCGAAGCCATCGCCCGTGGCTTTGCCTCATCGAGGTGGATGACGTTTCGCCAGGCAATCGAACTCGGCGGCGCCGTCCGCAAGGGCGAAACCGGCACAACCGTTGTCTTCGCCAGTTCTTTCATTCGCACCGAGACGACCGAGACAGGCACCGAGATCGAACAGGACATTCCATTCCTCAAGACCTACACGGTGTTCAACACCGACCAGATCGCCGGTCTGAATGGGCGCTTTTCTGACATTGCACCTGTCCAGGATCCGATGAGCCGCATCGGCGATGCCGGTCGCTTCTTTGCCAATACCGGCGCGCTGATCCGGCACGGAGGAACGGCTGCCTATTATGCCGCTCAGCGTGATTACATCCAGATGCCCTGCCTGGATGCCTTCAGGGACGATGCTTCCTATGTCGCCGTCCTCAGCCACGAGATGACGCACTGGACCGCCGCACCGCGTCGGCTGGATCGCGATCTCAGCCGCTACGCAAAGGACAGAAGCGAACGCGCTCGGGAAGAGCTCATCGCCGAACTCGGCAGCTCATTTCTCTGCGCTGATCTCGGCATCGTCCCAGAGCTCGAACCACGACCCGACCACGCACGCTATCTCGATGGCTGGCTGAAGGTTCTGGGCAACGACAAGCGCGCCATCTTCTCGGCGGCAGCACATGCGCAGCGCGCCGTCGACTACCTGCATTCCTTGCAGCCGGAACTCGACGAGGAGGCGGCGGCGTGAGCCGTCTCTTCCTCAACTGATGCTCGCATGATCAGGCCGCCCAGCGGGCCTTCCACACCATACGGCGGGGCAACCCATCAAGGATGCGGTTATCGACGTCTGGCGGGCCAATGACGAGGACTTGTACGACGTGCAGCGAAGCTGTTTGGTACGTTTTCCAGCCGCCAAAAGGAGCTTTAGCGACATGAACATGGTCTCGAAGATTGTGAAATCCCTGTTGCTCTGTCCGTCGGCGGCTTGCTTGCGGAAGCTCGCGCGGCTCGCGGCTATTCGCTAGATGACGTTGCAGAAACCACTGGTCTGACTGTGGCCGAAGTGACGGCTCTCGAGAACGACACGGATTTCGACGCGTCAAGGATACGAAGGACCGCGGCCGCTGGGGTTTTAGACAATACTTGAGACGCGCGCCGCGCACTCCACAAATTTTTCACGGCAGCGTGTTATCTGTTGACCCGCAGAGACTGTGTCTCCGATTTAGCAGAAACCCGTTCAACTTGAGGATTTTATAGGCGTCGATCGCCGCTTGGAGTTCATCTTCTGAGTTTCGATCTCCTCGGTTGGCGTCTGGATGATGCAGCTTGAGCATCTGCTTATAACGGCGTCTGATCTCCTCAGGCGTCGCGTCCTGCGAAAGGCCGAGTGTTTCGAAGGCTTTCGCTTCCAATACCTTGAGCTTACGTCGCTGGAGATCAGCTTTCGTTGCTTGATGTTGTGCAGCACTCTTGCGCGCGTTAAGGGCTTTTGCTGTGCCTGAGCGGACGGTCGAAGGAAGCGGCATCTCTGTCGCATGATCAACGCGGGTCCCCCACGTCTTACGGGCGCCGCTTGCTGCGTCATTCTGATAGCGGGCGGTGACCGGATCGGACAGATTGCTCGCGAAATTGTATCCCTTATTGTATTCTCTCGCATGTTGCGGGCAGAACACCAGGTACAAACCCTCCGCATCTCGCCCAACGGGCGCACGATTGGTGCCGCCGCTTTCGCAACCGTCCCACTGGCATTTCGACTGGTAAGGCTCGCGGACCGGAGCTGATTTTTTGCTCGTGGGCTTCAGGCCGACAAAAATTTTCGAATCAAACGTCATCGCGCGTTATATGGCGGTTTTCATCGAACCGGCAAGCTGCCACGCGGCCTGGCTATAATTTCCTAATCCGGTCAAATTGGGCAATGCTGCGGCTGCCCTTCGAGCAATCGTGGCGATCATCAGGCCGCCTCGCAACAGGCCGCAAAATGGGAAACTGGTAAATCATCGCGTTCGATTTGACGCGGGCAATTCAGTCCTATTGGAGAGGTTTTCAGTCATCTTTTAGCTGCGAACCACGATAGTTTCATGTGCGACGGTAGAACTTCCGACCCTTACATCGCTGGCAAGAGCTTACCTCTAGCCCCATTCGCGATCGTGCCCATGAAACAGTGACGACAGAGAATTTAGGCAATCGGTCTTCCAAGGCTTGATCATCAATGCGCGTGGATCTAATGAGGCGCGTTAGCGATCCTCGGAGTTTTAGAATGCAGGTTCTGGTACGTGACAACAACGTTGAGCAAGCGCTCCGTTTTTTGAAAAAGAAGTTGCAGCGCGAGGGCGTATTCCGGGAAGCCCGACTTCGGGAGCGTTTTGAAAAGCCCTCCGAAAAACGTGTTCGTGAGAAGGCCGAGGGCATCA
>NZ_VSZV01000345.1:6464-48478 GCF_008919455.1 Rhizobium sp. PEPV16 | reverse complement strand
TCTACAGCCGCATCACCGCCAGGATCATCGCCGATCTCGAACAGGGCGTACGGCCATGGACCAAACCCTGGACGACGGGACATGCGACAGCCGAAGTCAGCCGCCCACTGCGCCACAACGGCCAACCCTACACCGGGATCAACGTCCTGCTCCTCTGGTCCGAAGCCATCGCCCGTGGCTTTGTCTCATCAAGATGGATGACGTTTCGCCAGGCAATCGAACTCGGCGGCGCCGTTCGCAAGGGCGAAACCGGCACAACTGTCGTCTTCGCCAGTTCGTTCATCCGCACCGAGACGACCGAGACGGGCACCGAGATCGAACAGGATATCCCGTTCCTCAAAGCTTACACTGTCTTCAACACCGATCAGATCGCCGGTCTCAACGGCCGCTTTGACGACGTCGTACCTGTCCAGGATCCGATGAGCCGCATCGGCAATGCCGGCCGCTTCTTTGCCAATACCGGCGCGCTGATCCGGCACGGAGGAACGGCTGCCTATTATGCCGCTCACCGGGATTACATCCAGATGCCATGCCTGGATGCCTTCCGGGACGACGCCGCCTATGTCGCCGTCCTCAGCCACGAGATGACGCATTGGACCGGCGCACCGCGACGGCTTAATCGCGATCTAAGCCGCTACGCGAAAGACCGGAGCGATCGGGCCCGCGAAGAGCTTATCGCCGAACTCGGCAGCTCGTTTCTCTGCGCCGATCTCGGCATTGTCCCAGAGCTCGAACCACGCCCCGACCACGCAAGCTATCTAGATGGCTGGCTGAAGGTTCTGGGCAACGACAAGCGCGCCATCTTCTCGGCGGCAGCACATGCGCAGCGCGCCGTCGACTACCTACATTCCTTGCAGCCGGAACTCGAAGAGGAGGAGGCGGCGTGAGCCGCCTCCTCTTTGGCTGGCCATGAGAGACGCACCTTACCGCGGCCGATAGCCTCGCGAGCGCTTCTTGCGCAATAGGATAAGCAGGAGATCAACCGCTTTTAATTCGGTATCGAAGACATGGATCTTCTGCTGCCCGCGGCTGCCGATCCGTCCCCAACTGCGGACGAGCGAGGTCTCGCCGAATAGGTTTGCCTCGATCGACAGCGCATAAAAGCGTGCCATGTTTTTGTCGGGCTCTCTGCGTTCGATGTAGAGGTGATAGGGCTGAAGTGTCATGCCGGGAGGATCGCAAAGAGCAGGCGGCGGCGTCCAACGACATTTGTGAATCAGTCACGGCTGATCGATTCATCTGGGTGATGTGAATTGTCAGGCTCGTCTCTCCTGCCTGGCAAACGATCCGGCAAATTCCGGGTCACATAACAGCGCAACTTTGTCGCAATAATCGGCCGCTGGCCGGCGATGAGAAGCAGCTCGCCGTCGGCATGGATGTTCCCGTGGGCCGTCGCTCGCCGCGCCGAGGCAAAGGATATCGTCGGTGCGATCGAAAGGCGCTTCGGTCCGCGCCTGTGGATCTCGCGGAGAAACTGAGCGAGCCGGGCTTCGTCAGGCTGGTGACGTCGAGCGTATCCAACAGGTCGTCCGTCTTGCCGACCGTATTCATCGTGCAGAACCCACCCAGCAGATGGGGTTGCAGCGATCATTGAAGTGCGGCAAGACCTTGGGGTTTGGGATGTAGAAGTCTGGCTCGGCCCACAAGCGTGTCTTCGAAGTGGTCTGCAGAACCCGCTGGACTTCTTCATAAAACCCTTGCGCTCTGATTTGTATGGATGGCGACGGTCCTGCCGCTGAATTGAAGCTCGCCTTCCGTTTGTGCGCACTGGCCGCGGATCATTGCCGCGATCGTCGATTTTGCCGAACCGCATTTTTCCGACGATCGAGAGGCGTGGGCATGAACTTTAAATTGGCCGCGTTTAGACTTTAAATTAGACGGAATGTGAACTTAGAATGGTGGGAGGAAAACCGATCCTACGGACGTTGAGCACCATGCTGTGCGCTGGTCCGGTTCGGCGGAGGTGGGCAGCGGTTCGGCTCCAATCAAGGCGGCCCGTTTCTCAGCCACTCTTCAAATTTCCACCGCTGGACAACATGGTTGCTAACGAGCGGTGCTGGCTTTCCGGTCGCTGTCCGTCGGTTAACTTGAGTGAACGAGCCGGGTTTCTCTCGTCGTCCAGACCGCGCCAAGTGAAGGACGCAGTTTGATTGCTGCAGCTTCCCCGCAGCACTTACGTCGCCGCACTAAAGTCCGCCGCCAGGACCGCATCCTTCAGTGCCCGCGAGTACTCATGCTGCGGATCATCCAACACGGCCCGCGCCTGTCCGCGCTCGACGATCTCGCCTTTGCGCATGATGATGATGTTGTCGCTGATGTAATAGGCGGTGGCGAGGTCGTGGGTGATGTAGACGATTGAAAGGCCCAGCTCGTTTTTCAACCGGCCAAAGAGATTGACGATGGCCATGCGCAGCGATGCATCGACCATGGAAACCGGTTCATCGGCCACCAGGAGGCGGGGTTGGGGGATCAGCGCCCGGGCGATGGCGACGCGCTGAAGCTGGCCGCCCGACAATTCGTGGGGAAACCGGCCTTTCACTTCTTCAAGGGTCAGGCCGACATGAACGAGCGCGGCGTCGGCCATCTTCTCCGCCTGCTGCCGGTCCGGCCGTTTTCCCGAGAAGGAAAAATTGCGGGCGGTTTCGAAGAGATAACGATCGACACGTTTCAGTGGATTGAAGGCTTCGAAGGGGTTCTGCAGAACCGGCTGGACCTCTTTCATGAAAGCCGTGCGCTCAGATCTGCTATGGATGGCGACGGTCCTGCCGCTGAATTGAAGCTCGCCTTCCGTCGGTGCGGTTTGCCCGAGGATCATCGCAGCGATCGTCGATTTTCCCGAACCGGATTCGCCGACGATCGAGAGGATCTCCGGCTCCGCTCCCAGTTCGAAGCTGACGTCCTTGACCGCCGTGATCAGGCGCCGGCCGAGCATGCCGCCCTGGCGGTAGACTTTCGTGACATGCGAGAGGCTAAGAAGAGCGCTCAAACCTGATCTCCCGTAACGGCAAAACACGCCACGCGCCGCTGCGGCTCCACGGTGACAAGCGGCGGAACTTTCTGCGAGCAGATCTCCATGCGCTTCGGACAGCGCGGGTGAAACCGGCAGCCCTCCGGGGGCATGGCGAGGTTCGGCGGACGACCCTCCAGCGAAGGGCGGGCCGTCGCGTCGCCGATGCGCGGCAGGCTGCCGACCAGGTGCTGCGTATAGGGGTGGAGCGGCATGTTGAAGAGCTTGGGGGTCGGCGCTTCCTCGACGAGACGGCCGGCATAGACGATGCCGATGCGGTCGGAGACCGTCGCGTGAACCCCCATGTCATGGGTGACGAACAGGAAGGACGAGCCCATCTCGCGCTGGATTTCGCGGATCATCGAGAGCACGTCGCGCTGAACGATCACGTCGAGCGCGGTCGTCGGTTCGTCGGCGATGATGAATTCGGGCGTCAGGATGGTGGCCAGCGCGATGGTCATGCGCTGGCGCATGCCGCCTGACAGTTCGTGGGGATAGGCGTCGAGCAGGTGCGGATCGAGCTTCAGCCGCTGCAGATGGGTGGCGACTCTTTCCAAAAAGACCGGGCCGCTGACCTTCATGTGGCGAAAGGCGAAATCGGTGAAGGAATGCCGGATCCGGCGCACCGGATTGAGCACATTCATCGAGCCCTGCATAATATAGGAGAGATGCTTCCAGCGCAGCGCCAGCCGATCTTCCGGCTTCATCGCGTAGATATCCTGGGTGCCGCCGTCGAAATGAAATGTCACTTTTCCCGACACGACCCGCAGCGGCGGCCGGATCGCGCCGGCGATGGTCTTGATCAAGGTCGTCTTGCCGCTGCTCGATTCACCGGCAACGCCATAGACCTCGCCGCGGGCGATGGTTAGGCTGATATCGTCGACGGCGCGCACCTCGCGATCGACGCCGAAGAGAAAGGCACGGTAATAGGCTTTCAGATTCTCAATTTCGACCAAAGGATCCATTCTAACTTCCCATCCGGTTCAGCCGGCTGCGCGGATCATTGTATTCGTTCATCGACATGGACAGCAGGAAGAGCGCCAGGAAGAGGACGACGATGACGGCGACGGGGGCGGCCACCCACCACCAGATGCCTGATATCAGCGCCGAATGGGCATTGGCCCAATAGATCATCATGCCCATGGTCGGCGTCTCGATATCGGTGAAGCCGAGCACCGACAGGGTGATTTCCATGCCGATCGACCAGATCATGTTGTTCATGGTGGTGGCAAAGACGATCGGCAGAACATAGGGCAGATGCTCCTCGACGAGGATCTTGCGCATGCTCATGCCGGAATAGACGCTCTGGGTGGTGAAGGATCTGGTCTTCAGGCTGATTGCCACCGATCGGATGAGGCGTGCGTCATAGGACCAGCCGAGCAAGGCCATGATGAAGATCAGCGCCGTCCAGGTCATGCTGTCCTTCAGCACGAAATAGAAGAGGATCAGCAGCGGAAATTGCGGGATGACCATGACGCTGTCGTTGATGGCCATCAGCACCCGGTCGACCGCGCCGCCGGCATAACCGGCGACGAGGCCGACGACCAGCGAGATGATGCGTGAGATGAAGGCGACGCCGATACCGAAAAACAGGGTGTTTCTGAGCGCGGTCGTCAGCTGCCAGAAAACGTCCTGGCCGCGCGACGTCGTGCCGAGCCAATACTCGCCGTCCGGCGGCATATCGGGCGGCAGAAGATAGATGTCGGTCGCGCTGTAAGGCGAGAAGTAAGACAGCACTATCAATCCAACGATGACGGCAAAGAGCAGCAGGCCGCTGAGGAATTCCATATTCTGGCGCGCGAGGTCGCGGACAATCGTAAACATGCTCTATTCCACCTTGATGCGCGGATCGATCAGCGGGCTCAGAATGTCGATGATGAACACCGCGGCGGCGACGCCGACGATCGACAATGCGCTGAGGCCGAGCACCAGGCTGTAATCGCCGGCATGCACCGCTTGGATCAGCAGATTGCCGATGCCCGGATAGCCGAAGACGATTTCGGTGATGACCGTGCCGTTGAAGATCGCGCCGAGCGACATGGCAAGCCCGGTGAACTGCGGCACCATGGCATTGCGGGCGATATAGGAGCGCAGGATCTTCCGCTTCGGAACGCCGCCAAGCTCGGCGAAGACGACGTAATCCTCGGTGATGATGTTGGAAACGAGCGCGCGCATGCCGATCAGCCAGCTGCCGGCGCCGACCAGGATCAGCGACAAGGCCGGCAGGATCGAGTGTTTCAGGATATCGAAGACGAGGGCAAAGGAGAGGTCCAGATTGGCGTTCATCTCGTAGCCGCCATTGATTGGCAGCACCGGCCAGAGATAGCCGAACACAATCAGCAGCACGAATGCCAGAATGTAATAGGGAATGGGAAGTAGGGCGATGAAGACAAGGCTGACGGCCTTCAGCACCATGTCCTTGCGGTAATAGCCGGCGAGTGCACCGATCGCATTGCCGAGCACGAAGGTAATCAGCGTCGAGACCGTCATCAGACCGATGGTCCAGGGCAGGGACCGCAGGATGATGGTGGAAACGGGTGTGGGAAAGGCCGAGAGCGAGGGACCGAGATCACCGGTAGCAAGCCGCAGCCAGAAATTCAGATATTGCTGCCAGATCGAGCCCTCCATGCCGTAAAGCTCGCGAAGCGACTGGCGCATCAGCTCGATCGCGTTGGGATCGGACTGCCCCATCTGGGTGATGGCGCCTATGCTCTCTTCGACCGGATCGATCGGGGTCAGGTGGGTGACGAAGAATGTGATGGTCACGCCAAGGAATACGACAAGCAGAAACTGACCGAACCGCTTCAGCACAAAGATCAGATAGGACGTCATAGGGCGGTGGTTCCTCTCTGGTTCCCTTCATCAAGTGGAAAGGATCGACGGACATGCCACATGCCCGTCGATTAGGGGGCCGGCGCGCAACACTCGCGCCGGCGTTGGGAGGATTATTTCGGTTGTGCCGGCTTCAGCTTGACCATCATCAGCCTGGAGTTGGCCCAATTCGGCACCGGATCGGTATAGGGATCGGCGATCGTCGGATAGCCGGTCCAATAGGTCGTATCCATCGAGGTAAAGACGTTATACGACATCAACGGGATCGTCGGCATTTCGCGGGCGACCAGCTTCAGATAATCCTTGCCGAGCTCGACGCCCTTGGGATCGTCGGCGCTGATGCCGCGAATGCTTTCGATGATCTTGTCGAGCTCCGGATTGCTCCAGCGCTGCCAGTTGCGCGGCGGCTGGTTGTCACCCTTCTTGGCCACGAACTGCGAATGCCAGCTGTCGAGGAAGAAGGAGAGATCGGGGTCGCCGCCCCAGGTTTCGACGCTCCAGGCGATCGCCACCTGGAAATCGCCGGGCTGTAGCGCCGTCTGCCAAAGTTTCGCGGCCGGCACGGCTTTGGCGTCGATGCCGAAGGCCGCCCATTGCTGTGCGATCAGGGTTCCGGCGCGGGTGAAGACCGAGCGCGTGTCGCCTTCCACCGTCATCCGGATCTTGAAGGGCTGTCCATCAGGGGTCAGCCATTTGCCGCCGGATTTCTTGAAGCCTGCCTTCTCCAGCAGTTCGCCGGCAGCCTTCGGATCCGGTTTCCACCAGCCGTAGCCGAAGGCACCGCTGATTGCCTCAGGATCGCTCGGGATCTGGTCCTTGAACTTCGGCTGCTTACGCAGGATATCGGCGATCTGTTGCCCGACCGTCGGGTCATAAGGCTTGATCTTGCTCTTGCCGGTATCGATCTCGAAATTCTTCAGCCAATCCTGCATCGGCGCCTGATAGTCTTTCATCGTGGCCGCCGTCGGCGGCACGCCGAGCGCCGAAAGCGTCGCCGCCCCGCGGTAGCTCGCCATATCCACGGCCTTGATGTCGATCAGCAGGGCAAGCGCCCAGCGTACATCGGCATTGTCGAAGGGCGGATTCTGGGTGTTGAAGATCACGGCCGGAAGCGTCGGGTCCGGATGGGCGAAGGGGAAGCCCGGGAACCAGGTTTCGACCGTCTTGGATTTTTCCTTGAGGGTGAACATGCCCTCCGGCGTGTTGTCGTGAATGATATCGAGATTGTGCTCGAGCTGAGCGATCGTCCGCTTATCCGGCGGGCCGGGATCGGTGTAGGTCACGTATTTCGGGGCCGGCTCGCCGAAGCGGGCAAGCGAGGTCCGCTGCCAGTCGTCACGCTTCTCCCAGGTATACCACTTGCCCTGGGGGTCGTAGGACTTGAGCTTATAGGCGCCGAGCGAGACAGGATTGGCGAAATCATAACGAAGCGGATCTTCGACTTTCTCGAAGACATGCTTGGGCATGATCCAGGCGCCGTTCCAGCGAACGGTGAAGATGGCGTGGAAGCGCGAATTGGGCTTCTTCAGCTTGAACACCACAGTCGAGGGGTCGGTCGCCTCGACGCTTGCCACCTGCACCGAGAAAGCAGCACTCCAGACCATGCCGGGATGATCCATCTGCGTCTTGACGGTATAGACCACGTCGTCTGCCGTGAACTCCACGCCGTCGCTCCAGAAGAGCCCCTTGCGCAGTTTCACGGTCATCTCGGTGAAGTCGGCATTATATTGCGGCTTGTCGGCAGCCAGCGAATTATCCCAGGTCGCGCCGCCAAGTCCTTGTTCGGGGTCGATATACCAGAGCGTATCCATGGTCAGCTGCTGCAGGCCGGTCGATACACCGCCGCCGCCATTGACCCAGATGTTGAACCAGCCGGGATTTTTAATCGTCCCTTCCGGATTTTCGACGATGAGCGTCTCCTTGCGCGGCAAGGAGGTGTATTCTTGGGCTCCGGCCACTGCGGTCAGGCCGAACGTGGCCAGCACGAAGCCGAATGCAAACCTCTTCCACTTTTGCATGAACTCCTCCCTTGAAGCGATCATGCCACGGCCGTAAAGGCACGCATGGGCATGTCGCGGTTGTCGGTTCGCAGAAGCCTCAGGACTTGAACAGTCAGGTCCAGGACCTCGGTGAACCATCCCTACGGCTCCCTGCCTCCTCGCAGCGAGCCGAATATCTCAGCCGGGGGCGCCTCAATGGGCTACCCGGCGGTGGCTGTCATACCGACAGCTGGATGACGTTGTAGGAGAACGGTTTCAGCGCCGCCCGCAGCCGTCCATCCTCGATCTTTCCACTCTCGACATTGACGGGGGCGACCGTCTGCGGCCGCGCTGCCGTGTTGACGGCTTCCAGGTCCCCGTGGGTCATTTCCACCTGCTCGACCACCCGGGCGCTTCCGAAGCCTTCCAGCCGCACATCGAGATCGAGCGCCGTGCTCGGATGGCGGTTGACGGCAAAGAAGGTCAGCGTCTTGCCATCCTCGGAATGGACTGCCGATACGTCGAGATAGGGGACGTCGTTCTCCTCGTCGCTGTCATAGGTCGGGCCATCGACGACCAGCTGCAGCGCCGTTCCACGGCCATATCTGGAGGCGTAATAGAACGGGTAATAGATGGTCTGGCGCCACGCCGCACCGCCGTCCTCGGTCATGATCGGGGCAATGACGTTGACGAGCTGCGCGATGCAGGCGATGCGCACGCGGTCGGAGCGGCGGATGAAGGTGTTCAAGATGCCGCCGACCTGCAGCACGTCCTCGAAATTATAGATATCTTCCAGGAGATGCGGCGCATCCGGCCACTCGTCGCGCGCCAGGATCTCCTTATCCTGCTGGTTGGAATGATACCAGACATTCCATTCGTCGAAGGAAATGCCGATCGTCTTCTTCGAGCGTTTTTTTGCCTTGATGTAGTCGATCACGCCGCCGATCGTGGTGATGTAGCGGTCGAGCTTTGTCGCGCGGGCGAGATAGTTGAGCGTATTTTTCTCGCGGTTGGCAAAATACATATGCAGCGAGATATGGTCGGCGCTGTCATAGCACTGCTCGAGGACCTGCGCTTCCCACTCGGGATAGGTCTTCATGTCGGAATTGGACGAGCCGCAGACCACGAGTTCAAGCGACTTGTCGAAGCCGCGCATGGCCTTCGCCGTCTCATCCGCCAGCCGGCCATATTCATAGGCCGACTTGTGGCCGACCTGCCAGGGACCATCCATCTCGTTGCCGAGGCACCACAGTTTGACATCGTGGGGATTGGACCAGCCGTGCTTGCGGCGCAGATCCGACCAGTAGGTGCCGCCGGGATGATTGCAATATTCGAGGAAATTGCGGGCGGCATCCAGGCCGCGTGATCCGAGATTGACGGCGAGCATCGGCTTGGTATTCGCCTTCTTGCACCAGTCGACGAATTCATTGACGCCGATCTGGTTGGCTTCGCGGGTGCGCCAGGCAAGGTCGAGGCGCACCGTGCGCTCGCCACGCGGGCCGACGCCGTCTTCCCAATTATAGGCGGAGACGAAGTTGCCGCCGGGATAACGGCAGTATGGCGTGTCGAGATCACGGACGAGATCGAGGACATCTCGCCGGAATCCGTCCTCATCGGCGGTCGGGTGTCCGGGCTCATAAATGCCCCCATAGATCGCCCTGCCGAGATGCTCGAGAAATGAACTGTAGAGCCTGGAATCAATGGTCGCGATGCGGAAATCGCGGTGAACCACAACGTTCGTCTTCAACGGATCCTCCCGTTTATATATCAGATATTTTGTTTTCTTGGCTCTAACTTGATATCAGGAATGTTGTTCTGTCAACCAAGTTGCGACTTTAATCATACTAATATCTTTTTCAGAAAAAATTGTTTGATTCCATTTACTTGGAAGATTTTATCGGCCGCTGGAACCGGAGAGAATCGCGATATTCAAATCAAGATTTCCGATTTTCATTTTTCAAACGTGCAGCCGCATGATGATATCGCGCCCGTGATTTCCGAAGCCGCGCCCGAAAATATTCACGCCGCCGGTATGGCCGGCATTTTCTGCGATACCGACACGGAGCCGGATTGAGGAGTGCTGGGCAAGCGCGAGGTCGCTGAGCGTGACATTCGATGCGGCGACACCGTCGATGAAGGTGCCGCGCGTGGAAATCCGCCAGGTCTTCATCATTCCATATTGCGAGCCTTCGAGCTTCCACCAGGCCGGCGTGAACCCGCCGCGCTTATCGCCATAGTCGCCGGGCGAGGTCCAGGTTCCGATCGCCATTCCATTGACCCAGAGGGTTATATCGGAAGGCCAGTCCGGATTGGTGCCGGGCACTTCCGACGACAGCTCCAGCGAAAACTCGATCGCCCGGATGTCCTTGTTCAACACCTTGGCGTTGTTGGGGAATTTATATTCTACATAGCCCCTGCCAAACCAGATGAGCCCGGCTTGCATGCGCTGCGGATCGAGGAAATAATCCGGAACATCGAGAGGACCGATGACGCTCTCGGTGGAGCAAAGACCACAGGGGGCATGGACGTCACAACTGGTGTAGAGCCCGACCGGCATCTCGACTTCGATGATGTTGTTGGCCCTTTGGGCGGCACTTTCCTCGAAGCTGATCAGAATTTCGCTGTAGATCGCCGAGCAGATCTTCTGGTTTCCCTTGCGGGCCTTCGTCAGCTGGGAATCGACAAGCCGGGCGTCTTCCAAAATCTGGATCCCGGTGGCGACAGTCGATTGAGGGAGAGAAAGAGCACGCGCGATATCGTTGATATTCATCGGCCCTTTGGCGCAAAGCAGCTTGAGCATTTCAAGCCGCGCCGGCGCCGAAAGCGCGCGTATCGCATCATTATTCTCGCCGGCGGCAATCGTCAAAAACGAGCGTTCCATCATTCCCCCAGTATTTCCGATGAAATGATGTATATCGGAAATTATGATACATCAAGTGGGAATGCTTAGGTCGTGGCTGGCTTAGATGGTTTAGAATTCTGCGACGCGAGGGACTTAGAGATCCCTCCACGGATTGATGATCTGCAAGCCGATTCCCTCGAAATCGGACACATTGCGCGTTGCGAGTGAAGCGCCGCGCGAGATGGCGATGGCTGCGATCTGCGCATCGAACTGGCTGATCGGCCTGCCAGCCTTGCGGCGATCGGTGGCAATGATGGCGTAGACGTCTGCCGCGTCACGGTCGAATGGCAGGACACGGCCACTCATGTCCTCATTGAATATCGGCAGGACTGCTGCCTCGAGATCACTCCGGCGTCGACCGTGAGGAAGGAGGCGCAAGCCATATAGAATTTCCGCTTCGGTAATCGCGGTCGTGAATACCGATAGTGGATGTTGTGCCCCGAGCCATTCGATTACAGCCACATTCGGCGCCGGCGTGAGCAGTTCCGAAATGACGTTGGTATCGAGAACGATCACGCGTCAAAGTCCGGCGCGTCCCGGATCGGCTGCCGGGGCGGAATTTCGAGCTCCACCCCTCCGACCGATTGCAGGCGGGCGCGAATAGTATCGGCGAGATTGCGCGCCACCGGCTCGGTAGTCGCAAGTGCCGTACGCAGAATATCGCGTGCTTCGTCTTCCATTGACCGGCCATGCGTGGCGGCGCGAACGCGCAGCCGCTGCTTCAACGCATCATCGAGATTGCGAATCGTCATGCTGGCCATCATTGCCTCCATTCATCAATGATAGCATATAAATCATTGATTGCATATTCTCAAGCAAGGAACGCGACGATGCCGTCGATCTCGGGATCGGTGAGGGTAGGTGCGTGCGTCGTCGGCTTCCTGCCGAAGGCGGGGCCCTGAGTGAGATTGTTCCAACTTGCGGCAAGTCGTCATACTTCCGAACCGTGCCATCTGAATTTTCGGATGCCAGCGACCGGGATCGCTGTCGCGCGTCGCATAGAAGACGATGCCGCGCAGCGACCGGTATTAGCCGTTGTGGAAGAAGCTCTTCTTAAGCGCGACATTGCGTAGCGTCGGTGTGCGGAGCAGGCCCCAATATTCGCTGCGTCCGCCCAGATTCAGGCTTACCGTCACCGCCTCAGCAGCGGCCGCAGGGCGGCCTGCGTTTCCTTTAGCAGCGGCAGATAGCGCTCCTTCATCTCCGCGGCCGGGACGAGGGCGGCCGGCGCGCCGATGTTGATCGCCGCGACCGTTTCGCCCCGGTCGTTGTCGACAGGCACAGCAATGGAGCAGAGGCCGATCTCCAGCTCCTGATCGATGATGGCGTAACCCTCAGTGCGGACCCGGCGGAACTCGGTGATCAGCTCGTCCGGATCGGTCTTCGTATTCGCTGTGTTTTGCTTCAGCTCGCTGCGGGCAAGGATGGCACGTGCTTCGCTCTCGCTAAGGGCTGCAAGCAGCACTCGACCCATGGAGGCGCAGTAGGCGGGCAGGCGGCTGCCGGGGGTGAGGTTGATCGACATGACGCGGCGCTGCGAGGCGCGGGCGATATAGACGATGTCTGTGCCGTCGAGTACCGAGGCCGAAGCGCTCTGGCCGGCCTTTTCCGAGAGATGATCGAGATGCGGCTGCAACAGCGCCGGCAACGGCGTCGCTGCGAGATAGGCATGGCCAAGGCGCAGGATCTTTGGCGTCAGCATGAAGAACTTGCCGTCATAATCGGCATAACCGAGCTCGGCGAGCGTCAGCAGCGAGCGGCGCACGGTGGCGCGGTCAAGCTCCGTCAGCTTCGATGCCTCGGCGATCGAAAGCCGCTGCCGCGTTTCGCCGAAAGCTTCGATGACCTTCAGGCCGCGGGCAAAGCCGCTGACGAAATCCGTTTCGCGCATGGGTCCGGTCTCCAATGAGATTCATTCCAATATGTGCGGTATACGAACAAATGTCAAATAGCGCACAAAATACATTGCCGCCTGAGATGCCGCGCTTTATGTCTACGGCTAAGGACGGGATGGGAGAGTTCCCGGCCGCATCTAGCCAAGGAGAGGTCCCGCATGGACAAGACAGTCGGGAGCACGGCGGAAGCCGTCTCTGAGATCGGCGATGGCGCGACCGTCATGATCGGTGGTTTTGGTGGCTCGGGCGCGCCGATCGAGCTCATTCATGCCTTGATCGACAAGGGCTCAAAGAAC
This sequence comes from Rhizobium sp. PEPV16, assembly GCF_008919455.1. Classification (NCBI taxonomy): domain Bacteria; kingdom Pseudomonadati; phylum Pseudomonadota; class Alphaproteobacteria; order Hyphomicrobiales; family Rhizobiaceae; genus Rhizobium; species Rhizobium sp. PEPV16. Next base: position 35,567 of record NZ_VSZV01000345.1, on the reverse strand, counting down.
CTCACCGTGATCAACAACAATGCCGGCAACGGGCGCATCGGTATCGCTGCGATGATCGATGCCGGTATGGTCAGAAAGATGATCTGCTCTTTCCCGCGTTCGTCGGATCCGCGCGCCTTCACGGATAAATATCTGGCTGGCGAAATCGAGCTCGAACTGGTGCCGCAGGGAACGCTTGCCGAGCGCATCCGCGCCGGCGGGGCCGGCATCCCGGCCTTTTATACGCCGACCGCCTACGGCACCGAACTGGCCGACGGCAAGGTCATCGCCGAATTCGATGGCCGCCATTACGTGCAGGAGCGCTGGCTGAAGGCCGACTTCGCGATCGTCAAGGCTGCGATCGGCGATATCCAGGGCAATCTCACCTACAACAAGGCCGGCCGCAACTTCAATCCGCTGATGTGCATGGCGGCGGCGAAGACCATCGTCCAGGTCTCATCCATCGTGCCGGCCGGCGGCATCGATCCCGAGCAGGTGGTGACGCCAGGCATTTTCGTCGACCGCGTCGTCGCTGTCCCCCGTCCCCAGCAGGAAGAAGAGCTCATTCGAGCCGGAGTGGCCTACGTATGACCATTGATCACAGCTCCATCAACACTCGCGAAGACATCAAGCTTTCCAATGCGCAGATCGCCTGGCGCGCCGCCCAGGACATCGCCGACGGCGCCTATGTGAACCTCGGCATCGGCTTTCCCGAAATGGTCGCCCGGTATCAGCCGCCTGGCCGCCAGGCGATCTTCCACACCGAAAACGGTATCCTGAATTTCGGCGAGCCGCCGGCGGCAGGCGAAGAGGACTGGGATCTGATCAACGCCGGCAAGAAGGCGGTGACGCTGAAGCCGGGTGCTGCCTTCTTCCATCACGCCGACAGCTTCGCCATGGTGCGCGGCGGCCATCTCGACGTCGCGATCCTTGGCGCCTATCAGGTTGCGGAGAATGGCGATCTCGCCAACTGGCGGGTGGGCAGCAAAGGCGTGCCGGCCGTCGGCGGCGCCATGGACCTGGTGCACGGCGCCAAGCAGGTCTGCGTCATTACCGAGCACGTCACCAAGACAGGCGAGCCGAAGCTGGTGGAAAAATGCACCTTCCCGCTGACCGGCGTCGCCTGCATCACCCGCGTCTATACCAGCCATGCCGTCATCGACATCGTCAAGGGACGCTTCGTCCTGCGCGAGAAGTTGGCTGCGATGTCGCAGGAGGAATTGCAGGCGATGACCGGCGCGCCGCTGCAAGTCGACAGGCCGGTTGCCGACCTCGTCGTCCCGCAACTCTGAGGAAAAGCCATGACCGAAGCCTTTATCTGCGACTATATCAGAACGCCGATCGGCCGCTTCGCCGGCTCGCTGTCCCAGGTGCGGGCCGACGATCTCGGCGCAATCCCGCTGAAGGCATTGATGGAACGAAATGCCGCCGTCGATTGGGACGCTGTCGACGATGTGATCTTCGGCTGCGCCAACCAGGCGGGCGAGGACAACCGCAATGTCGCGCGCATGTCGGCTCTGCTGGCCGGCCTGCCGATCGCGGTACCCGGCACGACGATCAACCGGCTCTGCGGCTCGGGCATGGATGCGGTGATCACGGCCGCGCGCGCCGTCCGTTCCGGCGAGGCCGAGCTGATGATCGCTGGCGGCGTCGAAAGCATGTCACGCGCGCCCTTCGTCATGCCGAAGGCCGAGACGGCCTTTTCACGTGCGGCCGAAATCCATGACACGACGATCGGCTGGCGTTTCGTCAACCCGCTGATGAAGAAGCAATACGGCGTCGATTCCATGCCGGAGACCGGCGAGAATGTCGCCGAAGACTATCATGTCAGCCGCGAAGACCAGGATGCGTTTGCGGTGCGAAGCCAGGCGAAGGCGGCCGCCGCCCAGGCAAACGGACGGCTGGCGAAGGAGATCACCCCGGTGACCATCCCGCAGCGCAAGGGCGATCCTGTTATCGTCGACAAGGACGAGCATCCGCGCGCAACGACGATCGAAACGCTGGCGAAACTCGCCACGCCTTTCAAAAAGGAAGGCGGCACGGTGACGGCCGGCAATGCCTCCGGCGTCAATGACGGCGCGGCCGCACTGATCGTCGCTTCCGAAGCGGCGGCACGGAAATACGGCCTGACGCCGATCGCCCGCATCCTCGGCGGCGCGGCTGCCGCCGTTCCGCCAAGAGTGATGGGTGTCGGGCCGATCCCGGCCTCGCGCAAGCTGATGACACGGCTCGGCATGACCGCCGAGCAGTTCGACGTGATCGAACTCAACGAGGCCTTTGCCAGTCAGGGGCTGGCCGTGCTGCGCGCGCTCGGGATCGCCGACGATGACGCGCGGGTGAACCGCAATGGCGGCGCGATCGCGCTCGGCCATCCCTTGGGCATGTCGGGCGTCCGCATCACCGGCACGGCGGCGCTGGAGCTTGCCGAAACCGGCGGACGTTATTCGCTGTCGACCATGTGCATCGGTGTCGGGCAGGGGATTGCGATCGCACTCCACAGGGTTTGAGCGCAAATTGGGCGCCAGATATTGAGAGGCTCCCGGTCTCCAGATCAAGGTGCTACAGAGTCGTGCACATCATATCAGACGCAAAATCCCATCATCGGAAAATCGATGTCGGTTGCGCGCCGATGCGCCATGGGCAGCAGGAAAGCTGGTGCCTTTCCGACGGGTCTGCAAGGGGCCGATAATCCGTGTAGCGCCTCAGCCCTCGAACACTCTTTCCTGACGCCGTCGCAATGAGTTGAAGACGGTTTGGGGGAGCCGCAGTTTGGTATCTTCGGAAAAACGCCGGCTCAACGCGTCGAAATTTGCATCCGGATCGGCCGTAAGCAGAGCTAACTCGTCAAAGAAATCCAGTTCGGAATGCGAAAGCGTTGCATTTGATGCCGGTTGTGCTCCCCAAACGTCCCATGGCAGGACTTCGCGACCGTTGATGGTGGCGAGATCTCGGATCAGGTTGCCGGCAATGAACCACAGACCACGAAGCTGCTCAAACTCGATGCCGAACAGGTTCGGATCGAGTTCTCCGCTGCGGCATCTGCGCCAGGCCTCGGACGCGGTCAGGAACTGGGTGCGCGGGACGTCATGGATGTCGAAACCAATTTCGAGATTGCGGATAAAAACTTCGTCGAGCTGACTGTCCAGCAGGGCCCAGCGCCCATCACCCGCTTTCCAGTATTCACAGACCCAATGATCTTCGAACTTGCCTGGGTTAAAGTAGGCGCCGAAGCCTCCGCGGCCTCGGGCGGGAACTCCGTGCTGGCGAAGGATTGCGACGGAAAGCAACATGTAATGGCGGCAGATGCCAACCAGACGCTTCTCGGGCGGCCGGGCGAGGGAGAGCGGACGGTCGTCAAGTGCCAGCAACGCATCAAGCATCTTCTCCATCGGGCGGATATGGCTTTCGCCGCGGCGCGCTTCGGGAACCCTGTAACCATAGAATGGTTCTGCGGCGTGCTCGTAGATCAGCAAGGCTTGCGCCGTGCGCGCGACACCGCCCGGATCGGACGGCAGCATGTCGAGGAGCGCGGAATGGGGGCCGGGCGCGCTAAAGGCAGAATGCCTTGTATAATGTTCATGCTTGCGACGCTGAGCGCCGTTATTGTCCGCGCAAAGGGCGGCAAGGATCATGTCGTTCATGAGAACCTCCTGCGGGTCAACTGCCAGTACGCCTGTTTCTGCCATAGGGTCTGAGGGGGTGCTTGATCCTGGTTGCTGACATTTGCGCCCTGTTCGCCCCTTCGCTCTGCATCTCAGGCCGCATCGCCGGCACAATGGCATTGGAGGTTGTGGAGACCGCGCGTATTCGCTGTCGACAGCGTGCATCGGCGACCGGCACGATATAGTCAGCCGCGCTCGAAAGACTTTGAGCGCGCGCAGCGTTGCATGCTGTGCTCTGCTTCGATAAAAAACCCGGCATGTTGATCCGACCCGCGGAATATGACGATCAAGGCGCTATCTGGAGGATCATCGGCCCGACGATCCGCGCCGGCGAAACCTATGCGCTCGATCGCGATCTGAGTGAAGCCGATGCGCTGGCCTACTGGATGGGACCGGGCCGCGAGACATTCGTCGCCGAAGAGGATGGCGTGATCCTCGGCACATATTACATCAAGGCCAATCAGGCAGGCGGCGGACGGCATGTCTGCAACTGCGGTTACATGACCGACGCCGCGGCAAGCGGCCGTGGCTTCGCCCGGCTGATGCATGAGCATTCCTTGGAGCATGCCCGTGTCCGCGGCTTTCGGGCTATGCAGTTTAATTTCGTCGTCAGCAGCAATGAACGCGCGGTCGCGCTGTGGCAATCTCTCGGCTTCGATATCGTCGGCCGGCTTCCTGGCGTCTTCCTTCATCCGACGCAGGGTTACGTCGACGCATTGGTGATGTTCCGCACGCTCTGAACGGCCGGTTGAAAAAAGATGTGAATGCGCTGTCGAATTCGCGGCGGTTCAAACGTCTTAAGATCGCGGGCGCGGATGCTTGCCGCATGCGTCGCGATCACTCTGTCGGCATGGAGGTTATGAAGCCATGGGTGTTTCTTATCGTTGGGTCATCGTCGCCGTCGGCGCTCTGATGTCATGCGTGGCGATCGGCGCGATGTTCTCGCTGGCGATTTTCCAGGAGCCGATCGCAACCGCGACCGGCTGGTCGCACGTCGGCATAGCGAGCGCGATGACGCTGAATTTCATCGTCATGGGTCTAGGCGGCTTCCTCTGGGGGGCGGCAAGCGACCGCTTCGGCCCGCGCGCGGTCGTGCTGATAGGCTCGGTGCTGCTCGGCCTGGCGCTGGTGCTGGCGAGCCGGGCCGAGACCCTGCTGCAATTCCAACTGACGTACGGTGTCTTGGTGGGACTGGCCGCCAGCGCCTTCTTCGCGCCGATGATCGCGGCGACGACCGCCTGGTTCGACGAGCACCGCGGCCTTGCCGTGTCGCTCGTCTCCGCCGGCATGGGGGTCGCGCCGATGACGATCTCGCCCTTCGCGCGCTGGCTGATCTCGGCCTGTGACTGGCGGCCGGCCATGTTGATCATCGGCATTGCTGCCTGGGTCCTGCTGGTGCCAGCCGCCCTGCTGGTCAGGCGTCCGCCTGCCGAGACCGCAGATGCCCACACCGAATTTTCCGCGGAAGGCGCCAGGCCACAGCTGTCGAAAGTCTTCCGGTCACCGCAATTCATCGTGCTCGGCCTTACCTTCTTTGCCTGCTGTGCGGCCCATTCAGGCCCAATCTTCCACATGGTGAACTATGCGACGATCTGCGGCATCGCACCGATGGCGGCGGTCAGCATCTACAGCGTCGAGGGGCTGGCGGGGCTCGGCGGCCGGCTGCTCTACGGCAGCCTCGCCGACAGGATCGGCGTAAAGCCGGTGCTGGTCGCCGGCCTGCTGGTGCAGGCAGCCGCACTCGCGACCTATCTCCTCGTCAACGAGCTGACCGAATTCTATGCGCTCGCCATCGTCTTCGGTAGCGCCTATGGCGGCGTGATGCCGCTTTATGCGCTGTTGGCGCGGGAATATTTCGGCCAACGCATCATCGGTACGGTCCTGGGCGCGGCAACGATGCTATCCAGCCTCGGCATGGCCTTCGGCCCTCTGATCGGCGGCTGGATCTTCGACACATTCGCCAATTATTCCTGGCTGTTCATCGGCTCCGCAATGGTCGGGCTGGGAGCTGCGGCGATAGCGCTGGCATTTCCGCCTCTCGCCCGCCAAAAGCCGCAGCCGGCCTTTGGTGTGGCTCCGTAACGAGACCCTTTTCGGTTCTTGCAGGCAACCTCAGGCGGCCGTCGGTGACGATGGCCGCTTGCGTGAAGACTATCCGGCAATCCCTAAGAGCGACGCAAATCTCCCGCTTTCGTGCATTGCCCTTCTTCGATTTCCCCTGATAAGACTTCTCCTATTCGTTTCATCACCTATGTCTTTGGTTTTTCGGGAGGCAATCGTCGCCATGGTCGAACTTGCGCAATCGCTCGCATCCATCAAGCTGCCGGACCTGTCCGGCAAGGCCGTGCTGATCACCGGCGCCTCGACCGGGATCGGCGCGGCGCTCGCCCGCGCCTTTGCCGCTCAAGGGGCAAAGGTCGGCGTGCATTACAATGCCAGCCGCGAACCGGCGGAGAAGCTTGCAGAGGAAATCCGGGCTGCCGGCGGTACCGTGCATCTGATCCAGGGCGACGTGTCGAGGGAAGGGGAGACCGAGCGTGTCGTCGACGAGACGGCAAAGACCTTCGGCCATCTCGACGGGCTCATCAACAATGCCGGCGGCATGCTCGGGCGCAAGCCGACCTCGGAATATACCGACGCGCATTATGCCGCGGTCATGGATCTTAACGCCCGCTCGGTTCTGGCGGCCACGCGTGCGGCGCATCCGTGGTTGAAGAAGCAGGGCGGCTTCATCATCAACACCACCTCGATCGCCGCGCGCAATGGCGGCGGCAATGGTGCGATCCTGTATGCGGCGTCCAAGGGCTTCGTCTCGACGATCACCCGCGGTCATGCCAAGGAATTCGTCGCCGACAGGATCCGCGTCAACGCGGTGGCGCCGGGTGTCATCGCCACGCCCTTCCACGAGCGTTATACCAATGACGAGCAGATGGAGCTGCAGCGCAAGTCGATCCCGATGGGTTTCGTCGGCACGTCGGAGGATTGCGTCGGCGCCTATCTCTTCCTCGCCTCGCCGACGCTGTCGGGTTACATCACCGGCCAGATCATCGAGGTCAATGGCGGCCAGCTGATGCCGTGAACGCTTCGATCGGCGAGCAAGACCCTTTGCTTCCCTTTTAAAAGGGAACTTTCGAACCGCCATGACGTTTCCCGCTTGGTCTTTTCAGCGAGCGGGGCACCATGAGCTTTTCATTTTCGGAACTCGACTTCCTCAAGCCGGAGCTGGGAGCGGAGTATACGGGTTCTGGCACCCATTTCGCGGTATTCTCCGCCCATGCGGAACAGATGGAGCTCTGCCTCTTCTCGCCTGACGGAAAGAACGAGATCGCCCGGCTGCCGTTGCCGAAGCGCGAAGGCGACATCTGGTCGGGCTATATCGCCGGCGTCGGGCCGGGCACCGTCTACGGTTATCGCGCCCACGGCCCCTATGACCCGCAAGCCGGCCATCGCTTCAATCCCAACAAACTCCTGCTCGACCCCTATGCCAAACAGGTGACGGGCGAGCTTAAATGGGATGACGCGCTGTTCGGTTATCAGATCGGCGAGGACGACCTTTCTTTCGACGAGCGTGACAGCGCGCCATTCATGGTCAAGGGCGTGGTGCAGGATCCGGACTTCGATTGGGCGGGTGAAGAGGCGATCCGCCGCCCCTGGCCCGACACCATCATCTACGAGGCACATGTGCGCGGCCTGACGATGACCCATCCGAAGGTGCCAGACCGGCTACGCGGTACCTTTCTCGGCATGTGCAGCGATCCGATCATCGACCATCTCGTCAAGCTCGGCATCTCGGCGATCGAGCTGCTGCCGATTCAGTATTTCCTCGATGATCGTTATCTCCTGGAAAACAACCTACGCAATTATTGGGGCTATCAGACACTCGGCTTCTTCGCGCCGCAATCTCGTTACATGTCCGGCGACAAGATCACCGAAATCAAGACCATGGTGAAGAAGTTCCATGCCGCCGGCATCGAAGTCATCATGGACGTAGTCTATAACCACACCGCCGAAGGCAGCGAGAAAGGACCGACTCTGTCCTTCCGCGGGCTCGACAATGCGAGCTATTACATTCTCTCCCCCGACGATCCGCGCCACACCTTTGATACCACGGGGACCGGAAACACGCTGAATGCCGCCAATCCCATGGTGATGCGCATGGTGCTCGACAGCTTGCGATACTGGGTCGGCGTCATGCATATCGATGGCTTCCGTTTCGACCTTGCCAGCACGCTCGGCCGCCAGGATATGGAATTCGATCGGCAGGGCCTGTTCTTCGGCGCCATTCGCCAGGATCCGATCCTTGCCGGTGTCAAGCTGATCGCCGAGCCCTGGGACGTAGGCGATGGCGGTTATCAGGTTGGCGGCTTTCCACATCCCTTCCGTGAGTGGAACGACAAGTTTCGTGACGACGTGCGTCGCTTTTGGAAGGGCGATGGCGGCATGGTCTCGGAGATCTCGCAACGCATCACCGGCTCGGCGGTACAGTTCAACCACTCGGATCGCGGCGCGACGTCATCGATCAATCTGCTGTCGGCCCATGACGGCTTCACGTTGATGGACACGGTTTCCTTCGACGACAAGCACAATGACGCGAACGGCGAGGATAACAGGGACGGACATTCGGATAATCATTCCGACAATATGGGCGCCGAGGGTGCGACCGATAATGCCGATATCAACGCCGCGCGGGCACGGCGGCGCCGCAACATGATGGCGACGCTGATGCTCTCCCAGGGCGTGCCGATGATCCTGGCCGGCGACGAGCTCGGCAACAGCCAGGACGGCAACAACAACGCCTATTGCCAGGACAACGAAATCGGCTGGACCGATTGGGCAGGGCTCGACGATCCTTTCCTCGATTTCTGCCGGCAGGCAGTCGCCTTCCGCAAGGCCCATCCCGTTCTGCGGCAGGAGCGGTTCCTGACCGGCGAAACCGGCGAGGACGGCCGCATCGAGATCGCCTGGTACAGACCGGACGGCGGCTTCATGGATGACGGTGCCTGGAACGATGATGAACTGCGGGTGCTCGGCGTCTATCTCTCGAAAAGCGCGAATGCGCCCGAGACCGAGACGATGGATGACCTCTTCCTCATCTTCAATGCCGGCGACGACTGCGAATTCCACGTGCCGGAGGTAAACGGACTGACGAAATGGTCGCGGATTGCCGACACCGGGGCGGAGAGGGATGCCTTTAAGGTTCGCGATCAGGATAATCCGGTCATGGTCTATGCCCAGAGCGTTGCCGTCTTTGCGCCGGAAGGGCAGACCGAGCCGCTGAAGGACATGACCAAGGCCGGGCGCCGGTGGTGGTTTCAATTCGGCCGCAGGAGCAAGTAACGGGTCGCAGAGAACATGAATGCCGAAGCCATCACCGATCTTGGTCTCGTCTATGTCAGCGATACTGAACCAGGCATCCGCAGACGAAGGAAGGGTAAGGGCTTCAGCTATGTGATGCCCGACGGCACGACACTTGCCGACGAATTGCAGCGGGCGCGCATCCGCGCGCTCGGTCTGCCACCGGCCTACGAGAATGTCTGGATATGCCTCTACGACAACGGCCATTTGCAGGCGACAGGTTTCGATGCACGTGGGCGCAAGCAATACCGCTACCACAAGGATTGGCAATCCTTCCGAAGTGCGGGAAAATTCCATCAGCTGATTGAGTTCGGCCGGGCGCTGCCTCGGATCCGCCGGACCGTGCTGCGCCATCTCGACACCGGTGCGGAGGATGTCAACGGCGTGCTTGCGGCTTTGACGACGCTGCTCGACGAGGCGCACTTGCGCGTCGGCAACCAGGCCTATGTCAGGGAGAACGGCACCTATGGCGCAACGACGCTGCTGAAGCGCCACCTGAAGATCGTCGACGGTCAGATAGAGCTGAAATTTCGCGCCAAGGGTGGCAAGCGCGTCCAGCGCAGCCTCAAGCATCCCAGGCTGCAGAAGATCCTGGAGGAGATAGCCGACCTGCCCGGCCGCCAGCTCTTCGTCTGGAAGGACGAAAGCGGGGCGCTGAAACCAATCGATTCCGGCCGGTTGAACGCCTATCTGGCCGAGATCTCGGGAATTCCCATCTCGGCGAAGACCTTCCGCACCTGGGCCGGATCGCTGGCCGCCTTCGGAGCGGCGCGCGAGACGATCCTCAGTGGCGGCCGGCCGACGGTAAAGCAGATGTCGGAGGCCGCGGCCGAAGCGCTGCACAACACGCCGGCGATCTCGCGCTCGAGCTATATCCATCCCGCGATCATCGCGCTCGCCGGCAACGATCATCCGCTGATCGAGACTGGTAACGAGCCGATACGGGGCTTGCGGGCCGAGGAAAACAGGCTACTTGATTTCCTCACAAGCGAGATCGAAGTATGAGCCCCAGACATCCGCCGGCATCTGATGTATCGCTGACCCATCCCGACCGGCTCTACTGGCCGGACGAGGGCGTGACCAAGCAGGCGCTGGCGGACTACTATGCGGCGGTGTGGCCATTCATGGCGCCTTATGTCGTCAACCGGCCGTTGGCGTTGCTGCGTCTGCCGGACGGGATAAAGGGCCAACAACGGTTTTTCCAGAAACATGCCTGGAAGGGCATGAGTCCGCATATCGAGGAGATCGCCGACCCGCAGGATGCGAACGGCGAAAAGCTGCTGCGCATCGCCGTTTTCAACGGGCTCGTGGCGCTGGTGCAGTCGGCCGTGCTCGAAATTCATCCCTGGGGCGTAACGACCGACGATTGGGAAAAACCCGACATGATCACCATGGACCTCGATCCCGGCGAGGACGTGGCCTGGAGCGCTGTCATAACAGCAGCGCTTGAATTGAAGACGCGGCTGGAAGCCTGCGGCCTGGCTGCCTTCGTCAAGACGTCGGGCGGCAAGGGACTGCATGTGGTGACGCCGCTCGCGCCGAAGGCCGGCTGGGCGGAAGTGAAGGATTTCGCCCATTCGCTGGCCGAAAGCATGTCGGCCGACGCGCCGGAGAAATATCTGGCAACGGCGACGAAGGCAAAACGCGGTGGACATATCTACGTCGATTATCTGCGCAACGGCCGCGGCAATACGGCGGTCGCGGCCTATTCGACGCGGGCACGATCGGGTGCGCCGGTTTCCATGCCGCTGGATTGGTCAGAATTGAACGAGGTGAGCGGTCCCGCCGCTTTCACGCTCGGCAACGCGCCGCAACGGTTGAAGACCCAGGCGAGAGACCCGTGGGGAAATTTCTTCGATGCGGCCGTGCCGCTCGAATGAACGGCTCTTAATCCGCACCGTCGAGCTCTGGATAGTGCCTGAAAATCCCTTCCTCATTGAAGGCGAGGCGGCGGGGGGAGGCGAGATAACGGGCAATGTTTGGACGCTTAGCCACAGCATCATGCAGAGCCAGCAGGGCGGGATATTCCGCCTTGCGGTTTGTCATGGCTCGCGGGAAGGCGTAGCTCAGGCCCTCGATCACCTGGAAGAGCGAGAGGTCGACATAGGTCAGCGCATCGCCGACCAGATGGTTGGGGCCTATCGGGTTCTGCCGCAGCACACGCTCAAAATAACCGAGGAATTTCGGAATGCGGTCGCGGATGAAGGCCGCGGAGCGGGCTTTCGCTTCCTGCTTCTGATCCTCGTAAAAGAGCGACATGTCGATCGGGTGGTGCGTATCGTGCACTTCGGCGACGAAATCGGTGACGGTCAGCTGCAGGCCGTTGACGACATGGCGAAGGCCTTCATCCTTAGGCGCCAGGCCGAGCTTCGGGCCGAGATAAAACAGGATGTTGGCGACATGCGGGACAATGAGATCGCCGTCCTTCAGGAAGGGCGGCGCGAAGGGAATGTGCGGTTCGCTGTCGCTCTTCATGATGTCGAACATGGCGCCGGTACCGCGCCCGGGCTGGCGGGTGATGTCGATATAGTCGGCGCCGGCTTCTTCCAGCGCCAACCGCACGAATTCGCCGCGGCCTTGAATGCCGTCCCAATAATAAAGTTCGTATGCCATGAGCGCTCAATCCTTCGGTCGACGACCGAAGTCTTTTCGCAGTTCGTCCTTGGCCTTTTCAAGGGTGCCGCGCCGCTTTTTCGTCAGCTGGTCGCCGGCGCGGTTGATATAGAAGGTCAGCATCGACATGGCGGCGCGGAAGGGACTCGACTTGCGGCGATCGCTCTCCTCGGCGGAGTGCTTGACGGAGCGGGCAATCTTCTTCGGATCGTCCGATTTGAACACGCCTTCCTTCAGGTCCATCGCATCGCTGTGTTCGGTGACGTCCTGCGACCATTTCTTTTTCGATTTGGCCATGGGTTAAACTCCCTATGCGGCTGACGGAAAGCCTCCGCTTGCCGCATCAGTTGTTAATGGTGGCTGTGGTGTTCGTTGCGCTGGCGCGTCGCGGCGGCCTTCTTCGCGGAAGCGGACCGTTCCTCCTTCGAGCGTGCGGCGGATGCCGCGCCGCCCTTTTCGGAGGATTCATGCGTATCCTTCTTGCCGCGGCCGGAACCGGATTTGTTGCCGCCGCCGCTTTCCTTGTTGACGGTCGCCCAGGCGCGCCGTTCGGCTTCCTTCTCGGAGACGCCGCGATCCTCGTAGCCCTCCTCGATGTGCTCGGCCTTGCGCTTCTGCTTGTCGGTATAGTCGGATTTGTCACCTCTCGGCATCTCGGCCTCCTCTGGTTTGCAAAGGGACTGAACCGATCAGGAGCCCAAAAGTTCCGGCCGCGCTCGTGGTCCGCAAGGCCCGGATTCGGAACAAAAGCCGGTTTTATCAGGTTTCCGATGGGAAAGGCCTGCACAGAAGAAGGAGCCGAGAACATGGAAAAACACATCGTCAAAGCCGATGGAAACGGCGCGATCGACGTGAACGGCCAGGTATCGCCGGTCACCTATACCGTCGGCCTCAAGCAAGGGAAGGGACGTTCCTACGAGGTCGACATCCGCCTGATGGCGCCGCGTGACTGGCTGCTGCAGAGGGGCTTCGAGCGGGATGCCGTGCTGGTCAGTCAGAGCGGCGCGCGTATTCCCGTCTATCACGATGGCGGCAGCCATCACGACGATGGCAATTATCACAATAATGGCCGTTTCGGTCCTGCCGACACGGTCTCGATCGAACTGACGGCGCGCGACGACAGCTGCACCAGCGAAGTGGACCTGATGCGCAAATATCCCGAGTTCGACGGCGCCGACGCATAAAAGCAGAGGTGGCAGCAAAGAAAACAGAGAAACTCTAGGCGCCCGGCCGCTGCTGGACGGCGTTCTTGACCGCCTGGTCGAGCGCCGTGCTGCTGAATGGTTTCGACAGCAGCACTGAACCGGGGAGACGGTTTGCATCCGGATCCGGCAGACTGCTGTGGCCGGTAGCAAAGACCAGGCCGACCGAAGGAAAGGCCTCGCGCGCCTTGGCGGCAAAGACCGGACCCGACATGCCGGGCAGGCTGACATCGGCGACGATGATGTCGACGATGGTGTGTCCGAGGATTTCCACGCCCCTTTCGCCGCTGTCAGCTTCGATCACGTCATAGCCGAGATCCTGCAGAATCTCGGCAGTATCCATGCGGATGAAGGCGTCGTCTTCCACGAGCAGCAGCTTCAGCTTTTCACGGGGGATCTCGGGATGTTCGTGAACGGTCACCGCGGCATCGCTCGCCCCTTGGCGGCGTTGCGTCCTGATAGTAAGCACGTGGCGGATCTTGCGGGCGAGTTCCTCGCGCGTATAGGGCTTGGAGAGCAGTTCGAGGCCAGGATCGAGCCGGCCGCCATGGACGATCGAATTTTCGGTATAGCCCGATGTGTAGAGCACAGCGATATCAGGCAGGCGCTCGCGCGCCATGCGCGCAAGCTCCGGGCTCCTCAATGGCCCGGGCATGACGACATCGGTAAAGAGCAGGTCGATATGGGCACCGCTTTCGATCACGGTGAGCGCGCTTTGCGCATCCTTGGCCTTCAACACGTAGTAGCCGAGATCCGACAGCATCTCGATGACGGTGGCGCGCACGCCCTCGTCGTCCTCGGCGACAAGAATGGTTTCCGTGCCCCCGGCGGCCGGTACGCTGTCGGCGGCCGCAACCCGATCCTCGCTTCGGAACGAGCGCGTCAGGTAGAGCTTGACGGTCGTGCCTTCGCCGATCTCGCTGTAGATCTTCACGTGGCCGCCGGATTGCTTGACGAAGCCGTAGACCATCGACAGGCCGAGACCGGTGCCCTTGCCTTCCGGTTTCGTCGAGAAGAAGGGCTCGAAGGCCTGCTCCATCACCTCCTGCGTCATACCGGCGCCGGTATCGGTCACGGCGAGCACCACATATTGGCCGGCGGTCACTTCAGGATGGATGCGGCTGTAGGAATCGTCGAGGAAGGCGTTGCCGACCTCGATCGTCAGCTTGCCGGCGCCATCCATCGCGTCGCGGGAGTTGATCGCAAGGTTGAGCAGTGCGTTCTCGATCTGGATCGGATCGGCGAAGGTGTTCCATAGACCGCCGGAGACCATGGTCTCGACTTCGATCTCCTCGCCGAGTGCGCGGCGCAGCATGTCGTCCATGCCGTTGACGAGACGGCCGATGTTGATGACCTTCGGCTCCAGCGGCTGGCGGCGACCGAAGGCGAGCAACTGGCTTGCCAGCCGCGAGCCGCGTTCGACGGCGGCAAGCGCGTTGGAAATGCGTTCCTTGCCTCGGCCGCTATCTGCCACATCCTTGCCGAGAAGCTGCAGATTGCCTGAGATCACCTGCAGCAGATTGTTGAAGTCATGGGCAACGCCGCCGGTGAGCTTGCCGATTGATTCCATCTTCTGCGACTGCTGGAGCGCTGCTTCGGCCTGCTGGCGTTCGGCAATCTCGGCCGCAACGCGGACCTCGAGCATTTCATTGAGTTTCCGCAGCTGATCTTCCATGTGGCGGCGCTGGTCGATTTCGACTTTGGCGGCGCGGAAGAGCCGGATATTGTCGATCGCGACGGCCGATTGGCCGGCGAGGCTGACGAGGCTCGCCTCGGCCGCTTGGGAAAAACGGCCGGGCTGGCCGTGACCGAAGAACAAGCCGCCGATGACGCTGCCGTCGCGTGATTTCACCGGCACGGCAAGGTAGCTCCTGACCGGAAGATGCCCCTTCGGCATGCCTGCATGCGGCGCATTCTGCCCGTAGCGCGGGTCGAGCAGGATGTCGTCGGAGCGCACGATGCCTTCGCCGTTGAAGGTCGGTGCGAAGACCTTGGTATTGCGCGGCATCGGGAATTTCTCGAAGTTCTTCCGATCGACGCCGGCGAGCGCATAGAGCATGTAGCTGCCGCCCTCGCCATCATCGACATTGTAGAAGAAGGCGCCGAATTCCGCGCCGGTCAGCGTCACGCCGGCGTCGACGACAATCTGGGTGAGGCGCTCGACACTGGGCTCGGCGGTGATCGCCGCACCCGCCTGGTTGACGACCGCAAGCGCCTCCGATTTTGCGCGCAGTTCTTCCAGCGCGGTCTGTTCGCCGCGCTTGGCCGACACCTGGTCGCTGACATCAAGGGCCGCGCAGAGGATGCCGGCGACCTTGCCGTCCTCGTCGCGTAGCGGGGTGTAGGAGAAGGTGAACCAGGTGTCTTCGGTACGGCCGTCGCGGCGCATCGGGATGAGCAGCTCTTTGAAGAGCTGCGAACTGCCTTCCAGCGTGCTGGCGACGATCGGCGAGAACTGTTCCCAGATATCCGCCCAGACCTCGCGGAAGGGTCGTCCGAGGGCATCGGGATGCCGCTCCGGGAAAACAGGCACATAGGCGTCGTTGTAGAGAAAAGCGAGATCTGGACCCCAGGCGACGAATTTGGGCTGGCGGGAATTCAACACCATTTCGGCGATATGCTTGAGAGAGGCAGGCCAGCTTTCGACCGGACCGAGCCCGACGGCGTGGAAAGCCGGATGCCGTAACAATTCGCCGATTTCGCCGCCGCCTCTCGGCCAGCCGTTCCCGACGCTTCCCATTCAAGATCGCTTTCTTGTCGCAGCCGCGCCGGGGTGATCGGCCACCTCGGGGTTCAGCACTTCCAAACCGTCAACATAGAGGCTTGCGATGGGAGGGAAAGGGCGCGGTCGAAATATCCTTAACTGCCGGGTGTTCAACAGTATTAGCAGTCTGCGGACGGCGCCTGCGGGCTGTTATTTTCGATAGAGTTTTTGCGATGCGGCAAAGGCGCGGCCGATATAGACGGAGACTAGCTGCACCGGCGCGCGCGGATCGCGAAAAACCAGTCCGACCAGATTGTCGACGACAAGGATGAACCCGAACGCGAGACCGAGGTAGAGCAGTGCGGCGATGATGAGGAGCGACATCTCCATCCCCTCACACTATCGCGGTCGAAAAGCGGCCGCTGGCTGCGAAAAGCGGGATTGAGAGGATTTCGATACGGCCGTCGTTCATAGCAACTTCCCCAGTTTCGCCATAAACAGCCATGGGATGCTCTTGTTCCCGGTTATCCGGGCAAGGCTCAATTTTTTTGGAAGCCTCAAAGCTTGCAGCGTCATCCGGCCTCTGTTCACCCCCGCATGGAAGCCCACCCCTGCAATTCAATATCGCACAACCAATTCAGGCATATGACAAAAAGGGATCAAGGGCGTCGAGACGACGCCCTTTTTAATCGAAATGCTCAGTATTCTAGCGTTCAGGACGCGGTCTTGCGGCTCGCGGTGCGCTTCGGCGCCGGCGTGACCACGCCATTCGTCTTGGCGCCCGTCGCAGTGCGCTTCGCCTTGGGCTTGAGCTCTTTGCCCTTGGAAGACGCAGCCGAGCCCTCGAGCGCTTCGCGCTCGTATCGTGCCTGTTCCCAATGGATGGACTCTCGCCCTGTCGGATAACCCTCTTCTTCCCAGAGGGTGTATGCACGTTTTTTTATCCACTCTTCCCGAGTTTCTGCCATCGCTGATCTCCAGTCACATGATGCCGTCGTTCGAACGCGATACTGCTTGGATGGTTCCAGAGGAGGGGAGCTCTTTCAAGCGAAATCGCGCCGCAACCGGAAATATTTGGCATCGCAGCATATTAGGGTTGAGAATCGGCGTTCACTGGGGACCGAAACTCCACCGCCTTGTGCAGATCTGAGACGAAATCCCGGCGCTGCCGGCGCTGCTCCGCCTCGTCGCGGATGCGCAAAAGATAGGAAGGGTGGATGGTGACCAGGACAGGCGGACGGTTTGCCGGATGCAGGATATGGCCGCGCTCCGGCGTCAGCTTCACCTTCGGACCGAGCAGCGCATAAAGCGCGCTTGCGCCGAGCGTCACGACGAGCTTCGGCTGCAGGATGTTGAGCTCGGCGCCGAGCCACCAGGCGCAACGTCTGATCTCGCCGGCATTCGGTTTTGCATGCAGCCGCCGTTTGCCGCGCGGCGTGAACTTGAAGTGCTTGACGGCATTGGTGACATAGCAGCGCCGGCGGTCGAGGCCAGCCTCTTCGAGGCAGCGATCGAGCAGCCGGCCGGCGGGACCGACAAAGGGCCTGCCGGTCAGATCCTCCTGATCGCCCGGCTGCTCGCCGACAAGGACGATCTCGGCTTTCAGAGAGCCTTCGCCGAAGACGATTTGCGTGGCATTCCTGTAGAGATCACAACGGGTGCAGCCTTCGGCCTGATGCCGGAGTTCGGCGATGCTGTCGGCATCCGCGACTTCGAGCGCGAGGGCCGGACCGACATTTGCGACGATGTTCATGATGGCGATCCTCAGTCTCCTCGGGATCAATCGACCAGCGCAGTGATTTGTTCCCTGCAGAAATCGCGCAGCGCCCGGCATACAAAATGATCACGGTGAAAAATTTCGCGTCATGGGAGAGCGACGGCGCGATTGAACGCCGCCGTTTCGCGGCTATATTCGCCAGCGATGTTCTATCTCCTGTCGACCTACTGGCCGCATATCCTCTTTGTCGTCTCGATCGCCATGGGGGCCGCGGCGGCGATCCATGCCGCCATGACCAAGGAGGAGGTGCGTGCCGCGATCGGCTGGGTCGGCGTCATCATCCTGTCTCCGATCATCGGCGCGGTGCTCTATGCGATTGCCGGCATCAACCGCATCCGCCGCAAGTCGCTAAGCGTCCGCCGTGACGCGCTGCTGCTTGCGGCCGAATTCGACGAGTTGGAGACCTTCGATGCCGAGGCCGAGACGGTGATCAGCCAGTTCGGCCGCCGCTTTGCGGCGCTGCAAACACTCGGCGACCGGGTAACGCGCAATCCGCTGACTTCAGGCAATACGATCGACATGCTGGAGACCGGCGACGAGGCCTATGCGACGATGAAATCAAGCATCGACGAGGCGACGCGCAGCATCCTGCTGGAAACCTATATCTTCGACCGCGATGCGGTCGGCCTCCGCATCGCCGATGCGCTGATTGCGGCGGTCAGGCGTGGTGTGGAGGTCCGGGTGCTGATCGACGCGGTCGGCGCGCGTTATTCGGTGCCGAGCATTCTTGGCCATCTCCGTGAGAGCGGCGTCACCGTCGCCGTCTTCAACGGCAACGTCATCATGGGGCTGCGGCTGCCCTATGCCAATCTGCGCACCCACCGCAAGATCCTGATCGTCGATGGGAAAATCGCGCTGACGGGCGGAATGAACATCAGGGCGGGCTTCAGCGAGGAGGCGACGGGCGAGAGCTTTGCCCACGACACGCATTTCAGCGTCACCGGCCCTGTCGTGGCCGATCTTTTCGACCTCGCCGCCGAGGACTGGCGCTTCTCAACGCAGGAGTTGTTGAACGACGAGCCCTGGCGTATCGAACCGCCGCAGCGCAGCCCCGGCGACCCCATCCTGATGCGCGTCGTCGCCTCCGGCCCGGACCGCAGCGTCGAGACCAACCACAAAATGCTGATGGGCGCCTTTTCCGTGGCGCGCCAATCGATCCGCATCATGTCGCCCTATTTCCTGCCGGACCGTGAACTCATCAGCGCCCTGGTGACGGCTGCGCGGCGCGGCGTCGAAGTCGATATCGTCGTGCCCGCGGTCAACAACCTCGTGCTGGTCGACCGGGCGATGACGGCGCAATTCGATCAGATCCTCAAGAACTACTGTCGCATCTGGCGCTCCACCGGCAGCTTCAGCCATTCGAAGCTGCTGACGATCGACGGCACCTGGGCCTATGTCGGCTCTTCCAATCTCGACCCGCGCTCGCTGCGGCTGAACTTCGAGGTCGATCTCGAAGTGCTGAACGAGGGCTTCGCCGCCGAGATCGACGAGCACATCGAGGAAACCCTGAAATCGGCGACGCCGGTGACGCTTGAGGGGCTGCAGGCGCGACCCTTCGCGGTGCGGCTGCTGGAGAAGGTGCTGTGGCTGGGGTCGCCCTATCTCTGACGGATTTTTTGCATTCTGACATGGCAAGTTCCGTCCGGCTGCCTATACTGCCGAATGAGTAGCCCTTTTGATCAACGGAACAAGTGCGCCGCCCGATGCACGCCAGGAAAGACAGCCTTCCCGCAAGCATTCTCGCCTCGATCAGGAGCAGGAAAAAGCGGCTCGACGCGGCCTATACGGAGGCAAGGCCGCGCAGTGCGGGAACGCTGATCGCCTCCTATAACGTGCACAAATGCGTCGGTACCGACCGCCGCTTCGATCCGGAGCGCACCAGTCGCGTCATCCACGAAATCGGCGCCGACGTGATCGCGCTGCAGGAGGCCGACACGCGCTTTGGCGAGCGCACCGGCATTCTCGATCTCGGGCGGCTGGAGCGGGAAACGGGACTGATCGCGGTACCGGTTGCCGGCATGGCGAAGGCGCATGGCTGGCACGGCAATGTCGTGCTCTTCAAGAAGGGGCTGGTGCATGACGTGCATCAGGTCAAGCTGCCGGGGCTGGAGCCGCGCGGCGCGCTGGTTGCCGAGATCGAGCTCGAAGAGGGCGGGGTGCTGCGCATCATTGCCGCGCATTTTGGTCTGTTGCGCCATAACAGAGCACAGCAGGCCCGCACATTGGTGGAGCTCATCAACGACAGGCACGAGATGCCGACCATCCTGCTCGGCGACCTCAACGAATGGCGGCTCGGCGACCGGTCCTCGCTCAACACCTTCCAATCCGCCTTCGGCGAGCTGCCGCCCGCCGTGCCAAGCTTTCCTGCCGGCCTGCCGCTTCTGGCGCTCGACCGCATCATCGCCAACCGCAAAGGCATCATATCCGAAGTCGAAGCGCATGATACGCCGCTCGCGCGCGTCGCGTCCGACCATCTGCCGATTAAGGCGCTTGTGAATCTGAAACCAGCATCCGTCTGAAGACCGGGGCCACGCGCGGGCCCGAGTGGCCGCCTTGTGCTCCTTTGAGCCTAATAGAGCCTTAGGTTCGGAACCGTGGGGCAAAGATACGCCCCATGCTGGTCACCCTGAGCATTGCCAGTGCGTTGGCAAGAAGGATCCGTAGAGTGAGTTGAACACGAGCCAGACGGGTGTAGATCTCGCGCAAGTTCACAACCCGCTGTTCGAGGCGCGCTAGCTCAATCACGTCGCCGTCACGGCGCGACCAGAACGGCTCCCATCAGGCTGGCGCAGACGAGTCCGAGGATGTTCAAGCCGAGCGTGACGAACTCGCTGATCTGCTGACGGTGGGGGTGACATTGCTCTGCATTTCCGAAGACGGCAATAGCCCCGCCGACCATCCAGCAGGTCAGTGTCAATGTCCCAAAAACAAGTGCCAAGTTCATCGCTTCGCTCATCCGGTCTTTGCGTGTAGGGCACTCCAACCGGTACATCAGCGGTTTGTTCCGGCCGTCGAAACTCCGTCCGGTAGGGTACATCGCTCAGCGCAGCCAGCCCATGCACGGCAACGAGCAAGTGCCGGGTTGAGCACTGATCATTCTTCGCGCAAGGAGATTCGCTGCAGTTTGAAACTGGAGGTCAAGGAACGTCCTGCAAGCCGTCAGGACGCCAGCGGTTTGGTGCCATGGAACTAAGTGGCGTAGCCGTCGTTCGGTGATTTGCACCGACCCGAGTGAAAAGGGAAATCCTTTGAGCGAATTGCGCCAGGAGTTTGAGCTTCGAAGAGATTTTCTGCCGGCGGCCCAGGAGGACGAGTGGATTGCACTGCGCCGAGCGGTGTCAACGCTCGGCGGCTCGTCGACACCGCAAAGGTCGGATTCGTTGCGCCCGCTGGTCATCGACCTGGATGGCACCTTGGTCCGATCCGACCTCCTGATCGAGACCGCGTTTTTGGAACTCGGGCACCGCCCTTTTTCCGTCGTTGACCTTGCCCTCGCAACGTGCAGAGGAAAGGCATGCCTCAAGCACCGTCTTTCCACACCGACGGATTTCGATCCGGCTATCCTGCCCTTTGATCCCGAGGTTTTGAACTTGATCAAGACGGCGCGGGAAGAGGGACGTCAGATCTATCTCGCGTCCGCGACGCACGAGCGCCTTGTCTCCCGCGTTTCCGACCATTTAGGTGTCTTCAACGGCTGGTTTGCAACGGACGAGACGACAAACTGCGCCGCCGAGGTGAAGGCGGAAAAGCTCGTTGCGGCCTTTGGCCATGGCGGTTTCGACTATGTTGGCAACGACGCCGCAGATCTGCCTGTATGGCGTCACGCTGGAAAATCATACGCAATTCGGACGTCGGCCGGGGTCGCGAGGCAACTGTCGCGCCAATGCGACAATGTCGAACATCTTGCGCACGACAAGCCGACCTGGCGGACCTGGGCGCGATTGCTGCGGGTACACCAATACGTCAAAAACGGGCTTGTTTTTATCCCGTTGCTGACAAATCAGCTCTTCGACGTCCATAGTCTCGCCAATGCCGCTCTGGCATTGGTCGCCTTCTCGCTTTGCGCGTCGAGCGTCTATGTGCTGAATGACCTGGTCGACCTTCAGGACGATCGCGGACATCGCAGTAAATGCCGCAGGCCACTCGCTTGCGGCGAGATCCCGCTCTCACACGCGCTCATGGCGATCCCCCTTCTCCTTCTGCTGTCGTTTATGGTCGCCCTGACGATTTCACCCGCCTTCATTTTGGTGCTCGCCGGATACTTTACATTGACCACCGCCTATTCGTTCTTTCTGAAGCGGAAGATGATCCTCGATGTCGTGACCCTTGCAGCTCTTTACACCGCACGCGTGGTAGGAGGGTCAGCGGCGATTTCAGTTTGGCCCTCTCCTTGGCTGCTCGCCTTCATGATGAGCTGGTTCCTATCGCTTGCACTCGTCAAGCGATATACGGAGCTCATTTCGCGCCGAGCCGCGAACTTACCCGACTCCACGAGCCGCGATTACAAGAATGGAGACGTCGGCATGATCGGCGCATTGGCGGCGGGGGCCGGGATGAATGCCCTCACATTGTATGCGCTCTACGCTGCAAGCGACAGCGTGCAGGATCTCTACACCCGGCCAGGAGTTTTATGGCTGGTGGGACCAATCCTGGCTTGCTGGATTGCCCGCATCCTGTTGCTGGCCCATAGGGGACTGATGCATGACGATCCGGTCGTATTTGCGATCAAAGATAAGGTGAGCCTCGCGACGCTGGGCGTTGCCGGCGCCTTTGTTGTCGCCGCGCTATGAGGTAGCGAGATGCGGTCCCATGACGTGCGTGAAGGGATTCCGACCCGCATCGCTGTTCGCTATGTGGCGTTCGCGATTCTCTCGACGTTGGCAAATTTTGCGGTTCAGGCGGCTGTCGTGGAAATCTACCCGTCGCAAAGCCTTATGCCGTCAATGCTCGCAGGCACCGCCGCCGGGTTCGGGCTCAAATACTTCCTCGACAAAAGGTGGATCTTCTTTGACCGATACGAGTCGCATGGTGACGAATTGCTCAAGATCGTCCTTTACGGCCTGTTCAGCGTCCTGACGACGATCATATTCTGGGGGTTCGAAATTGTCTTCTGGACGGTCTGGAGAACGGATCTTGCGAAGTATGCGGGCGGGGCGATCGGTTTGGCGATCGGTTACGTCTCAAAATTCGCGCTCGACCGAAAATTCGTGTTCAAGTTGGAGGGGGCGTGACTGAATGATCGAGGGATGGGGACGTTATCCACGCCATGATAGTGAAGTGCTTGATTGCAGGCTGCCGGAAGCGCTGCCTGGAACGGTGTCATCGCGCGCGGGTCTGATTGCTCGCGGCAACGGCCGCTCGTATGGCGACGCCGCGATCGGTGAGCATCTCACTTTGACCTGCGGTGCATTGAGCCGGATGAAAAGCTTCGATCAGGTGGACGCCTCGCTGACCGTCGAAGGTGGCGTCATGCTGTCGGAGATTCTCAGGTCGTTCACCCCCCGAGGTTATTTTCCCCCCGTGGTCCCAGGAACGAAGTTCGTCACTGTTGGAGGAATGATCGCCTCCGACGTGCACGGGAAGAACCATCATCGCGACGGTGGGTTCGGCGACCACGTTCGCGAAATCAAGCTGGTTATCGCCAGCGGTGAAATCCTCACCTGCAGCAGAACCCAGAATTCAGAGCTTTTTTTCGCGACGCTCGGCGGTATGGGCCTGACGGGCATCATCGCCGAAGCCACCTTTAGGCTGAGGCCCATCAGTACCGGCTGGATTGTTCAAAAGACGGTCGTGACAGAAAACCTCGGCGATACGCTGCAAGCCTTGAAGCAAACAGACGACGCAACCTATTCCGTTGCCTGGATTGATTGCCTTTCGCGGGGCGCTTCGCTCGGCCGCTCGCTGATCTTTGTCGGCGAGCACGCCAGCCCGAGCGACATCGCTCAAATGCCAAAAGCAGCGCTATTGCCTCCCTTCAAGGCAGCCCGTTTTTCACTGCCGGTCGACCTGCCTGGTTGGGCGCTCAACAGAACGAGTGTTTCCGCATTCAACGATCTTTATTATCGGGCGGGTGCCCGCAAAGCAGCCCGAGTCTCTTTGGTCCACTGGGACAGCTACTTCTTCCCGCTTGACGGTCTTCTCGAATGGAACCGCCTGTACGGCAAGCGCGGCTTCCTGCAGCATCAATGCGTGGTGCCTGACGAAAACGCACTTGCGGTTCTGAGCAGTATGCTCGATCGTTTCGCTCTTTCTGGGAAAGCCTCATTCCTGGCCGTGCTGAAAAGGCTGAGGGGTGGCGCAGGCCTTCTGTCATTTCCGGCGCCAGGGTATACCCTTGCACTCGACCTGCCAGTCGCACCCGACGTGTTCCAGCTGTTAGACGAAATTGACAAGCTGGTTGTCGCGGCGGGAGGGCGGCTCTATCTCGCCAAGGATGCAAGGCAATCCCGTCATACATTCGAAGCCGGTTACCCCCAACTGCAGGCGTTCAAAGAGCTGCGACGAACTACGGGAGCCGACCGTCACTTTAGTTCCCAGCTGGGAAAAAGGCTTGGCATATGAAAGCCATCGGCAAGACACTGCTCCTGATTGGCGCGACGTCGGATATTGGTCGTGCGACTGCCTTGGTCTATGCCGAGGCGGGCTGGGACATTCATTTGGTCGGACGCAGGCGTGAGCTTGTCCAACGCGAAGCCGATGACATCGTCACGCGCACCGCCGCCGCCGTCACCGCCCATGAACTGGATATTCTTGATACCGGCCGCTTCGAAGAGTTCCTGGGCATCGTGTCGCCATTGCCCGACACGGCCATTTGCGTCGTCGGCGAACTCGGCGAGCAGGCCCGCGCCGAAAGGGAACTCGAACACGCCGCCATGGTGATGCGGACAAACTTCGAAGGACCGGCTTTGATGCTCGGCCTCCTGGCTAGCCGCTTTGCCGCGCGCGGGTCCGGCACCATCGTCGGCATAAGTTCGGTCGCCGGCGACCGTGGGAGAGGATCAAACTATGTCTATGGCGCCGCGAAAGCTGGCCTGACGGCGTTCTTGTCCGGTCTCAGGAACAGACTATCCACCGCCGGGGTACGCGTCCTCACCATTAAACCCGGTTTTGTCCGAACGCGGATGACTGATGGAATGAAGCTTCCACCCATGCTTACCGCCGAGCCTGCAGAGGTCGCTCAAAGGATCTTCGCCGTTGCCGATGGCAGCAAGGGAGGGGACGTCGTCTATGTCCGGCGGATTTGGTATCCGCTCATGGCGATAATCCGAGGCATCCCGGAACCGATCTTCAAGAGGTTGCGGCTGTGATCGAAACCTCGGGGATAGGAGATAGAGATTGCCCTGGCCGCTTCGTCGTCCGCATGTTCCATCTTGTTGATCCGCTTTTTCCGCGCGCCGATGCGGATCAAGGCCTGCCCTCGGGAAGGACGGGGTCGAGATGAGGCGCCGCCTTTTTTCCGCACAAGTTGCGCTCCTGGTGGTAGCGGCAATTTGTGCCGCCATGCTTGCCCTTCCTGGACGGACCATCAACACCGCTTTCATCAACGACGTTTTGATCTTCATTGATGGAGCGCATCGTATCGCTGTCGGGCAGGTGCCAAACCGTGATTTTCATACGGCGCTCGGACCGTTGGTCTTCTATATCCCTGCCTTGGGATACCTCCTGTCCGGAAATTTCGGCGCCGCGATACCGATGGGAATGGCGCTCCTGATCGTCGCGTTCATGCCTGCGATGATCCGTATCCTTCTTTCGCGCCTCAGCTCACCCCCAGCCATCGCCTTGGGCATATTCCTGATTCTTATTCTCGCTGTCCCGATCAATCTCGGAAGTCCGGTCCGGCTTCTTTCTTTCGCGATGTTCTATAATCGCATCGGCTGGGTCGCTCTCGGGCTCATCCTGGTGATGTACCTGAAGCCGAGATCCGACGCGCGCAACGACGTTGCAGACAGTCTCGCGACGGCCTTTCTTCTACTTGTCCAATTCTACACGAAGGCGACCTACGGACTTTGCGGCGTGGCCTTTCTGATCTTCCTGTTGCTGGACCGGCAGCAACGTTCCTGGATCCTGGTCAGTCTGCTCCTGACTGCATTGGCAATGATCGTAATCGAGTTCTTCTGGCGCGGCACGCTTCAGCATATAGAGGATCTGCGGGCCGCCGCACGGGTCAGTGGTGATCATGACGTCCGCAGCATACTGAAAAATGTCCGTGAGAATTTGTCGGATCTGGTGGTTTTCACGGTGTTTGCGCTGGTTGCCTTCTGGCACATCCGCAGCCTTCGAGACCTCCTCTACAGTGGCTTCTGCGTGGGTGCAGGATTGGCAATCATCAACCAGAACGCCCACAGCTGGGGTATCATCACTCTCTATTGCGGAGCGGCCGTCCTGGCGGAAAAGGCACGGCGCTTTCAATCTGGCGACCAAAGCGCGCAAATGGAGAGGCCTGCTCGTCTTGCAGCTGCACTGCCGCTGCTTCTAATCTTCTTTCTGTTGCCGCCCATCGTCCACCACGGAGAGGCGATCGCTCTCCACACGGCACTTGCGGCGGAGAATGTGGGCAAGCCCCTCGGCCCTCCGCTTTTTGAGGACGTCCGGGAAATCGACCCGCCCGGTGGCGAGCCTGATTTCATTCAGCGCTACCTCGATAGTATCGAAAGTGGGGGGGCTCTACTTCAGGCCCTGCCGATTCCGCTCGAGCGGGTATTCGTGCTCGATTTCGTCAACCCCTTTTCAGCGGGGCTCGGGATACGTCCTCCCTCAGGTGACACTGCGTGGTTCCACTGGAACCGCAACATCAATGAGAAGGCTTATATCCCACCAGAAGCCCTGTTCGCCGACGTGAAGATCGTGATGGTGCCGAAGACTGGCATCAATAGCCTGCCGTTACAGGAGCTGTATGGACCGTTCATTTCGAAGAATTTCGACATGGTGCAGAAAACGCCGGAATGGACGATCTACCAGCGACCACAGGCCGCGTTGGAAAGCGAGGCGCGGTGACGCAGGCAGTGAGGTCGATGCCGGAGCAGGAAGGCGCATCGCCACGGGCGGGCTGGGCCGCCAATACCTCTGGTGGACCCCCATCGCCTCATTTGCTCTGGTACTTTCAGCTCTTCTCGCTCTGCCGAACCAGACGGTCACCAGCAAATACGTCAACGATCTATATGTTTTCCTCGACGGTGCGCATCGCATCTGGTCGGGACAAGTTCCGAACGTTGATTTCCATACGTCGCTTGGCGCGCTCACCTTCTATATTCCCGCTGCCGGCTATGGCCTTTCGGGAAGTATGGGCGGCGCGATGCCAGTGGGAATGGCCATAGTCATCCTGCTGTTCGCAGCCGTTGCCGCGGAGATCCTCGGCAGCCGCATGCACAAGGCGCTCGGCTTGCCCTTGGCAGCTTTTCTGCTTTTGCTCGTCGCGGCTCCTGCCAATCCGGGAGAACGGATAGGCGATCTCACATTTGCTATGTTCTACAATCGACTGGGCTGGGCTTCGCTCGGTCTCCTTTTGGTCATGTACTTGCCCCGCCTATTCAGCGCTGGGAGCAAGGCCGTGGATGCCGCATGTGCAAGCTTCCTCGTATTGCTCATGATCTACACAAAGATCACCTACGGCGTCGTAGAGCTTGCATTTCTGGTCTTCCTGGCGACCGACCGACGTCAAATCGGCTGGACGGCGCTGGCCCTCGGGATAATCGCGAGCAGCGTCCTTGCCATCGAACTTCTCTGGCGCGGTGGCCTCAACTATCTCGCGGATCTGCGCCTTGCGGGCGAGAATAGCGGCGGCCTCGCGACGCTCGACGCTCTGGGGCACGTCTTGCTGAATAATCTCGCTGACCTTACTGTCTACGCACTTGTCGCTGGTATCTTTCTTGTCCTCGCACCAAGCTACCGCAATCTTTTTTTTATAGTTTTTTGCGGCGTAACCGGGGTGCTGCTCATTGAACAAAATTTTCAACGTGCGGGCATCCTGACGCTGGGGCCGAGCGCTGCTGTCATCACTCAATCTCTTTTGAAGGCCAAGCTTTCCCGACTGCACCGGAAGGCTCGCCTCGTCTTGCCGCTACTGCTGGCATATCTGCTTGTGCCGGCGGCGATAAGCAATTCCGCGGCTGTCGCCATTCATGCCCGTTACGCCATTGCCGGGCAGGGCGAGCCTATGCCGCTGCCAGAATTTTCGAGAATTCGGCTTGTCGAGACATGGAGTGCTGGTCAGTACGACTACTTTGTGCAGTATAATCGCACTCTGGCTGAGGCGTCGGACGTGCTGTCCCAGTTGGGCGCTCGCCAAGCGACTGTCGCCGTGCTGGACTTCGTCAACCCCTTCTCGGCCGGCCTGGCGCTCCCGCCGCCCGTTGGCGACAGCGTCTGGTACCACTGGGGACGGACGCTCGGTCCCGAATATCATCCACCCGCGGAGGAGATGTTTGCCGACGTCGACCTGATCCTCGATCCCAAATGGCCCATCGAAATCTGGACGGCGAATGGCATGCGCGACATTTTTGCTCACTATATCGCCCGCCATTACAATGAGGTGCGGGAGACAACGAATTGGCGCATCTACCGCAGGAAAGCATGACCGGCGATTGCCTTCCCGCCCAGCTTTGAGCCGACCTACCGGAACCTCCGTCCTCGTTTTTTTATGGTGTCATCAATCGAGCCCAGCACCTTTCACCGCCACTGCCTGGATGTTCGCTAACCGTGCTTCGAGCGGGATGTTCCTAGGGTCGCGTCGAAGAATCGCTTACCCTACGGCCTCGTCGCAGACAGCTTCGAACGGCTCAGCCCTGTTGCATCGTCCTTCGTTCGCTAGATGCCTAGCATCCTGGTTGGATGCCTCAACGGACGGCGGCTCGGCGTCTGGTCTTCGCTCAACACCTACCAGCCCGCCTCTCGCCGCCCCAAGTTTCCCCGCCGTCCTGCCGGATCGCAACCCGCTGTGGCGTGCAAGATGGCTTGCCGCCCGGCGCAGATATGCGGAAGGAGGACCTGTCGCTGTGTAAGACATCCGGGGCAGGGCCCATCCGCGAGGCAGCAATCGGATAGCATGGATTGCTGTCTCCGCTGACGGCTGCTATTCAAGACCATTCCCGTTCTCCATGTCGCCTTTTAAGAGGCCGGCCGCCATCAGCGTCAACCCGCAAGGGGTTCCCCTGCGCGGGCGCTCCGGTGACGCCTGCGGCTCGGCCCCTTCTTCGGGCGCCATCGGGAATGGTCCCGAGCAACCGAAGGAGACACCACCATGGCTACCACGATCGCAATCCTCACCGCAAAGAGCGATGGCACCCTCGAAGGTATTTTCGCTACCATCCGAGTCAACGCCCCGATCGCCATCGTCCCGAATGCCAACAAGGCGAGCGAGGAAGCTCCCGACTACCGCATCATCCACCGCAAGACCGGCTTCGAGATCGGCGCGGGCTGGAACCGCATCGCCCGCCTGACCGGCGAGGAATATCTCTCGGTGAAGCTGGAAGCGCCGGAGATCGGCGTGATCTTCGGCAACGTCGCACCGGCGCCCGGCGGCGAGCCGAACCGCAAGGTTATCCTCTGGAACAACCCGGCCTGAGCCGCACAGCAGCCGGTCCCGGCAACGGGGCCGGCTCCCAAAATGTCTCTGCCGCGAGCCTTGTTGTTATTCGAGCCGGCAATGGGCATCGAGCCCGTTACCGGCTTTTCCGGTGGCATACGGAGAGGGAGGGTCTGCTCAGTCCGTCCTAGGGTGCCATGGCGGCATGAAGGCCCCAAGGACGATCGGTACCCCCAATTTTGCCTCCGCTCCGGTCCCCTTCACTTCGACAAAATCGGCTCCCCCACTCG
>NZ_VSZV01000345.1:5353-6454 GCF_008919455.1 Rhizobium sp. PEPV16 | reverse complement strand
TAGGGTGGCTCATACGACGGACATGCGGGGTCATGGTCTCGTCCCGAAAGCGGCATGCGCTTGATGACATGGAGACCGTCGATGCGTGCAATGTACATCGGAAGCGGCGGCTCTTTGCATCGGCAAAGTGGCCGTAGCTTCTGCGCGTAAGCGTGTTCGAGCCGGGCCGGAAGCTCGGGATCGTCTTCATCGTACACCTGCTCGCCAATCGAAAAACGTCGCACATGGCCCCCATGATCATCTCGTCGGACCGGCTGACCGTCGCCTGCGAACATGTAGCATGGGTCTCGGCGATTACACTAGCGCAAAATAGCCAGTATAATGTCGCTGGAACACCGCGCTTGGGACCGGTCTTGACCATGATAGTTGGAAGTCAGGACCCCGGCGATGGAACTGACCGATCCGAAACCTGAGAGTTTGGCGACAGCATGAGCCCTTGCTTCCGCCTTACAGGGCCAAGCCTCCGGTGCAGTCTTCACGCCCTGAAGGCGTGACGATCCCTTGCGCGCAGACGATCGCGCTGTGCTGGTGAGCGGTCAGGTCATCACTAACGGCATCGCAGCCTTGGTCGGCCTATAGCCCTTCCGACGCTTCCGGCGAGCAAGATCGAGAAAATGCGCGACGGCTTCCTGTTCGGTCCCGAACACGTCGGTCCTCTCGCCACCACGTCTGCCGATCCGTCCCCAGCTGCGCACGACCGCGGTTTCGCCGAACAAGGTCGGCTCGATTGCGAGCGTATAATAGCGGGCCATGTTGCGGCTGGCGTCGACACGCTGGCAGTGGAGGTGAAACGACATTCGGCTCATGGCGGGAATCATTCCTGCGGAGACCGACGCTGTCCAACGAGAGTTTTGAATCCTTTGCAGCCGATGGATTCCGTTTTGTGATGTGTTGGCGCGCCATGGATTGTGAGAACGCCCGACGAAGCCGATCCTAGTCACTCGGCCAGGTCCGGGCGTTCAAGCTCGGCGCCCGGCGGAACACTGTCGGATCCGTCAGCACGCGCTGGTGGGCGTGTTGGCTAAGCTCACGTATTCGATCTCGGAGCGAACAACTCCACCCGGCAGATGCACCGCCTGCAGCGCCGATGCGATCATCGTG
>NZ_VSZV01000345.1:5041-5343 GCF_008919455.1 Rhizobium sp. PEPV16 | reverse complement strand
CCACGCAGAGCCGGACCGGCGGCCATAATGGTTCGTCCGCCCCTCGGCTGCACGAGACCATTCCCGTTCTCCATGTCGCCTTTCTAAGGGCCTGGCCGCCATCAGCGTCAACCCGCAAGGGGTTCCCCTGCGCTGCGCTTCGGTGACGCCTGCGGTTCGGTCCCTTCTTCGGGCGCCATCGGGAATGGTCCCGAGCAACCGAAGGAGACAATACCATGGCTACCACGATCGCAACCCTGACCGGAAAGAGCGACGGCAGCTTCGAAGGCATCTTTGCCACCATCCGGGTCAACGCCCCGATT
>NZ_VSZV01000345.1:0-5031 GCF_008919455.1 Rhizobium sp. PEPV16 | reverse complement strand
GCGAGGAAGCTCCCGACTACCGCATCATCCACCGCAAGACCGGCTTTGAGATCGGCGCGGGCTGGAACCGCATCGCCCGCCTGACCGGAGAGGAATATCTCGCGGTGAAGCTGGAGGCTCCGGAGATCGGCGTGATCTTCGGCAATCTCGCACCGGCGCCCGGCGGCGAGCCGAACCGCAAGGTGATCCTCTGGAACAACCCGAACTGAACGACAGCCGCCGGCCTCGAGCGATCGAGGCCGACTTCCGGAATGTCTCTGCCGCAAGCCTGTTGTTATTCGAGCCGTCAAGGGCGTCGAGCCCATTGACGGCTCTTCTGGTGCCATAGGGAGAGGGAAGGTCTGCTCAGTCCGTCCGAGGGTGCCATGGCGGCATGAAGGCTTCAAGGATGAGCGGTGCCCCCAATTTTACCGCCGCTCCGGTCCCCTCCACTTCGACAAAATCGGCTCCCCCACTCCCCGGCTCCGCCGGTTGCTTCGCAATCCTTGACCCCTGCATCCCGCCATGGCCGCGGCCGTCGTCTTTCACAAACGTCAAGGAGACGACAATGACCACTTGCATCGACGAAGTCATCGCGCTGCTGCGGGCCGAGCTGCGGAACGCCGATACAGCCGAGCGTCGCCAGATCGAGAACGCACTCGAACTGGCGCTGGCCGAACGTGAGGTGATCTGGGCCGAGCAGGACGGCCGCATCGACGCTGAGCCTCCGTTCTGACGGAGGCTTATCGCCGTGTCCGTGAGCCAGGCCGGCCGGATCGACCGGCCCGCCAGGCTATCAGGGGTTTCACCCCTCGACGCTCCCCCGCCGGCTGACGCCGGAAACGGTCGCGTCCCCTTTGGGGCCGCGGGTCTCTTCTCTCTCTGACGTCCTATTTTACTCCAGCAAATCCGGCGTCAAGGACGGCGCGGTCTCCCCCAATTTTGCCGCAAGCGACAAAATCGGTTCCCCCGCTTGCGAGCCGCGTTCCGCGGTCCTTGACCCCTCTTTGCAAAGGAGTGGCCGATCTCCGTCATCAAGATGAAGGAGATCACATTATGACATCCGACCAGAACCTCATGCTCTGCACCAAGCTTGCCGGTTTCCGGCTCCTCGTCCTCGCAAATCGCTTCGGCTGCGATACCAACTTCTCGCGAGAGCTTCACGACCGCCTGATTGAAGGACTCGAGGCGGCAATCGCTCGAATCCGCGTCATCATGGAATCGCAACGAAACCTTCTGGGTGGCGATGACGAATTCATTGCCTATCAGCTGCAGGGCGAGAGGGAGATATTCGGGCGCTTCACAATCACTCTGCTGGACGACCTCGAAATCGATTTCGACACCCACGAATACCGCATCAAGGGCAGCGATTGGATCAACGCTTTGACGGCGGATGACGGTGGGGTCGAGGTCGCCTATCCGGAGCTGGTCGCGCTGACCGAGCAGGAGCTCGGCTCGCTGTCGTCGATCGTAAAGCAAATCACGGAGGAAACTGGAATTCCGGTTCAAGCTGTGCGCGCCGTTCAATCCTAGTGGTAAAGACGCTCGGATGCAGAGAGGCGGCGGACGTCGCCGCCTCTTACTGGCGATGCTCAGGCACTGTAAGCAAAGTTGCAGCATTGTTGTAAATCACAACAAATACAGCAAAAAGGAAACCCATATGCCTAAATCAAGCGGTTCCTATTCAACCAGCGATCTATCGCGTAAATCTGGCGATATCATCGCCGAGGCCCTGTGCCATCCAGTGACCATCACCCAGCGGAATAAGCCCCGGCTGGTTCTCCTGAATATCGAAGACTACCAGCGGCTGGTGAAGCAATCGGACCGGCGCACCGTCGGGATCATCGAAACGATGCCCGATGAACTGTTTGCCGAGTTCGAAAACGCCGTCGAGGCCTACGCCGGCGAGGACGAGGCAGGCCGCTGATGAACTACGAGCTGATCCAGACCGCAAGCGTCATTCGCTTTCCTTACCTATGGCCCGAGAGGCTGGGCGTGGCGAGACGGAAGGACGCAAGGAGCGGCCGGTTGCTGTGGGCGTGAGAATGCCGCGGCCGGATGGTGATCTGGTTCTCTTCTTTCCGATCACCACCAAGCAGCCGGAAGCATCGCGGTTTGCCGTGAAAGTGCCGGCGATCGAAAAGCGCCGCGTCGGTCTCGATGCCGATAGCAGGCTTTGGATCATCTTCGAAGAGTTCAATACCGACATCGTTGGAAACTCATTCTATCTTGAGCCCGAGCCACCAACCGGCCGCTTCAGCAAGGCTTTCTTCCCGCCGCTGCTGCGCGAAGCCATTAGTCTCCGCAAGTCGGCCACGGAGGTCAGCCGATTCCGCTGACCTTTGGCTCGTGATAGCCTCGTTACCGCTTGGCCTGCTGCAGCTGTCGCAAATAGTCTCCCCCGCTCCGCGCGTCGAAGTTTCGATCTTGTCTTGCCCGTTGGGGCCGATCCGGCCGGATACGCATGGGCGATACCTTCCTCTGTCGTCGGCGGTATCGATAAAGGCTTCGGCAAGGACGAGGTGCGGGATCAACCGTCACTCACGGCACCGGTTTGACGAAACGGTTCGCCTTGGCTGCCGCGTTCATGTCCTTTCGCCGGAAATAGATCGCCCGGCCGCAGCGGATCGGGCTATGGCCCTGCACGATGATGATCTGCTCGTCCTTGCGCATCGACTGGGTGATCTCGTGCGGCATGATCAGCGGCCGGCGCTGGAAATTGACGCTCTCGGACTTGCGCGTGCCGCCGTTTTTCGTATCCCAGCCGATGTTGCGGGATCGGCCCTGAACTTCGACGGTCATTTCCCCGCATTGGGCAGAGACGTTCCGGGCGGTATCAAGCGCCTTGATCGCAGCGTAGCTGGCAAAGGCGCAGCCATCGATCCATGACGTCGCGCCATCCTTCCCGAAGTGCCGCTCCAGTTGTCCGACCGATTGGTAGAGCAGCATCATGCTGATCCCGTACTTGCGGCCGCGGTCGCGCGCCTCCTCCAGCACGCGCATGTAGCCGAGCAGATCGACCTCATCCAGCATGAAGAGTGCCCGGCGGCTGAAGCCGCCGTCGGCCTGGACCATGGCGTTGATCAGAGAGCCGATGATAACGCGCCCGATGCCCGGATAGGAGCGCAGGATCGACGCCGGGATATTGAGGAAGACGTCCGTCCCACCAGTGACGATATCGCTCGACCTGAAGGCATTGCTGCAGACGAGCGCGGCGTAACTGTCCAATGAGAGCCATTGCGTATCCTTCGACGCCGTCGAATAGACCCCCGAAAAGGTCTGCTCGGTCATGTTGGTGAAGACGCCGAGCGTTTCGCGGATGAAGGCACTTCCCGAGTGTTCCTGAATGTCGCGCAGCATCGCGAGGACGGAGGGTTCCGGCTCGGAAACGATTTCGCGCAGGCTGCGCAGGTTGCGCCGACCGGCATATTCCGGCGATAGCATGACATGGGCAAGCAGGCCGGTCAGGAGATTGTGCGCCTGGTTCTGGAAATAGGAGCCTGTCGAGGATTCAAAACGCAGGCTTTCGGACAGAAGCATGTGGGCGATGCCGACGATATCCTCCTCTTTTCGCTTCGAGTGCTCGATGCCATCGAGCACATTGAAGCCCATGATCGGGTTTGCCGGATCGAGCACCATGACCTCGCGCCCGAGAACGCGGGTGCGATGCTCAACCACCATCGGTGCGACTTCGGTGGAAGGATCGAGGCAGATCAGCGGGCCGATGTAGCGCAGCGCGGTCGGCAGGACATTGCTGGTCGTCTTGTATCCGCCAGATCCGGCGAAGAAGAGCATATGGGTGGAATCGAAGTCTTGGCTGTAGGTGAGCAGTGGCGCCTTGCCGCCCTGTCCCCATGTGCTGCGATCCCTCGGATCGAAGGGCAACTCGTGAACGGTCTCTTTATCGACGCGGTAACGCTCGCCGACGACGATCTCGCCGTCGGGCGGAAAGAGTTTTGCCGCCGCCGACATCGAAAGCCAATCGGCATCGCCGAAGGTTCCGCCCTTCGCCCGTTTGACCTGTTCGGGCGCGACGACGGAGATGCGCGCCGCCACTGCCGTCACCATGAACCCCGCCAGGGCGCCGATGATGGCAACGATATCCAGGTAGGAAAGCGCGCGATCCCATGTGACCGCGCCACGTTTCACCGCTGGCGCGAGACGCCCATACTCCCGCAAAGCATAGAAGCCGGCGATGGCGAGAAAGCACAAGAGGCTGCCTATCGCGATCGGCCGCCGGCGATGCAGCGGCAACACCCAGACGGTCAGAAGCCCGGCGAGCGGTCCGAACAAAAGCGCCGGCACCGGTGCGACTCGCAGGAACCAATACTCCGTCTTGCCCGACAGGCCGTGGGCCAGTGCCGACCATCGCCAGCCAGTGACATAGACGGTCACGGCGGTGACCGCGACCGGCACAAGAACGAGCAGCAGGCTCGGATGCAATCGGCCCTTCAGCGCCATCCGGAGTTCTCCTCTATGCCCAGCGAGAGAGGATCGCGCGAAGAGGCCTTAAACGCCTCTTCGCCAATGTCGCGCAGCCGCTGATGCTCGGGCGAGCCCGGTATCACGTTTGCCAGTTCGATCAGGCCGCCGAGCAGGAACGCCCGGTCGGCCTTCGACAGCCCGGCTTTGACGACGATAGCGCCGAGCAGAAATTTTTCGCGCGCTTGCCTCTTCCGGTCAGCCGTCATGTGAAACCTCCGACGGCGCTCCAGTCCCACTATCTGATGGTCGACGTGTTTGAGGAGGTGTGCCACCAGGCCCTTTCTTTTCATCTTTGCGAAATCGCGCAGAGATCTCTTCGAAGATCCGGTCGATCTCCACGTCGGCAATCTCCATTTCCGCCAGCCCCGACTTCGTCGCAGCGCGGGCAAACCGCTCGGCGGATTTAACGATCAAACTTCTCCTGCGTTCTCTGAGCTTCTCGATCTGGGCATCGAGGTCGGAAATCGATGATTTGCCGGCCACCGTTGGAAACTCCTTTTCTGAAAACATCCTCAACGCCAATTATACTATCTAGAATAAGATAGTTAAATAGGCTATTTTGCACCG
>NZ_VSZV01000356.1:433596-437109 GCF_008919455.1 Rhizobium sp. PEPV16 | reverse complement strand
ATGGCTGAATGGGAATGATGACCCCCGTGCTCGGCTGGCTGACATCGATCGCCTTGAGCATGCCGGCCTCGACGCAGCGGTCGAGCAGGGTCTCGGCAGTGGAATTGCAGACGGCGTCCTGCCATTTGCCCCAGAAGCCGCCGAGCTCCACATCGGGAACGGCGACGGGACGAAACTGGCGGTCATTGCTTGGTTTGGTCATAGGCTCCACTTTCTCTAAGATCATTTCACCGCGCCGGCCATCAGCCCGCGCATGTAGTAGCGTTGCAGGAGCAGGAAGACGATCAGGCAGGGGATCGTCATGACGACGACACCGGCCTGCACCGCTCCCCAATTGATGGCGCCGAGCCTTCCGGCGCGAACCGCCGTCATCAGCACCGGCAGGGTGTATTTCTCATTGCTGGAGAGCAGCACGAGTGCGGCGAGAAACTCGTTCCAGGCATTGAGGAAGGCAAAGATCGCCACCGTCGCGACGCCGGGAAGCACCAGCGGCAGAAGAACCCGGACCAAGAGCCTGAGGTCGCGCGCACCGTCGATGCGTGCGGCCTCTTCGATCTCCTTCGGCACGGCGTCGAAGGCGTTGCGCATCATGAACACCGAGAAGGGCAGTTGCAGCGTCACATAGACGAGCGTCAGCCCAAGCAGCGAATTGTTGAGGCCGAGCTTTGCAAGGATGATGAAGAGCGGCGTCAGGATCGACTGGAAGGGGATCATCAGCGTCGCGATGATCAGCACGAAGAGCGCATTCTTCAGCGGGAATCGATATCGCGAGAAGCCGTAGCCGGCGAGCAGGCTGACGGCGACGGTGAGCACCACGGTGGCGACCGAAACGAACAGCGAATTGATCATGTGCCGCCAGATGCCGGCGCCGAACGTATCGAGCAGCGCGTAGGAATCGATGCTAACGCCGGAGGTCGGCCATGGCGGCAAAGGCGGCAGGCTGGCCTCCGTGCCATGCCGGAAGGACGACAACAGCGTGATCACGAAGGGGGCGAGAAAGAAGATCGAGATGGCAATGCCGGTCAGATGATAGGCCGACTTCGTCCGAATGGCCTTGCGCGCGCGGCGTTCCCTGGAGGTGGTCATGGACGCTCCTCCCCGACGCGAAGCAGCCAGAGCTGCACGATGCTGATCGCCACCAGGATGGCGAGAAGTACGATCGACAGCGCTGCGCCATAACCGAGATTGAACGACACGAAAGACTGATTGAAGATGTAGTAGACCACCGAGATCATCTTGTTCTGCGGACCGCCTGACGTCATGATGTAGAACTGGTCGAAGGCGAGGATCGAACCGGTGACGGAGACGATCAGCGCCAGCGCGATCGTCTTGCGCATCAGCGGCAGCGTCAGATGCCGGAAACGCTGCCAGCGGCCGGCGCCGTCGATGCGGGCCGCCTCGGTCAGCTCGGACGGAATGGCCTGAAGCCCGGTCAAAAGAATGATCATGGTGAAGCCGGCGATCTTCCAGACGACCATCACCACGATCGTCAGAAAGGCGGTGTCGAAGGTCGCAAGCAGATTGGGGCTCTTTTGGACGAAGCCGAGCCCTCTCAAGGCCGGGCCGATGAAGCCGCTATCGACATTGGCGAGCCAGACCCAGAGCAGGGAGGCGGTGGCAAGGCCGACCACGACGGGCAGGAAGATGATCGTGCGGTAGGCGCCGACGAACTGCCGTTCCTTCTCGACGAAGATTGCCAGCGGAAAGGCGATTGCGAAGATCGCGATAGTGACGATCACGGTGTAATAGGCCGTGAAATTCAGCGCCGTCATGAAACGGGTGTCGTTGGCCATGCGAAAATAATTGTTGAAGCCGATCCAGCGTGACGCCCCCATCAGCGGCCAGTTATGCAGGCTCATCCATCCGGTGAAGAGAACAGGCATGATGAAGAAGACGATGACCAGCGCCATGGCCGGCGCGATGTAGACCAGGCCGCGCCAGTTCGATCTGCGCCGTCGCCTGCGCCGAGGCAATAGAATCTCTGAACCGGAACCGGTCATCAAAACGCTCCGCATCTGTCGAGTGAAATTGGCCGGGAAGCTGCCACCGCTCCCCGGCCGCGGCCGAGGGGAGAGTTTACTGGCCGCTATCGATAATCGATTGCATTTCCGATTGCGCACTCGAAAACGCGCCGTCGACGTCGTCGCCGAAGATCGCGGCGTTGGTGAAGCTTGCCCATGGCCCGTTGGCGCTGTTGATCAGGTCGTTGAACTGCAGCGTATAGGGGGTCTTGGCCACACCAATCGCCTTCAGGCCGACCTGCATGCGTGGATCGAGGCCCTCAAGCACCTTGTCGGCGATATCGCCGCGCGTCGGCAGGCTGCCATACTTCGCCATGATCTTCTGGCCGTCCATCGAATACACATATTCGAGGAACTCCTTCACCGCGTCGATCTTCTTCGTGCCCTTGGTGATGACGAAGTTGTCGCCGCCGGCAAAGGACGAAGGCTTCCCGTCAACGCCAGGAATGAGCGTTACGCCGAAGTTGATATCGGGATGCTCGGTCACCAGCGTGCCGATGGCAAAGGCGCCAAGGCTCTGCTGGCCGATCTTGCCGTTGGTGAAGGTCAGGAAGTTGGCGCCGTTGTCGCTGGCGGCTCCCGCCGGCACCAGGTCCTTCTTGATCATGTTGCGGTAGATATCGACGGCCTTGCGCATCTGAGGCGTATCGAGCGTCGCCGTCTTGCTGTCGGCCGACAGGATATCGGCGCCCGCACCCCAGACCAGCGGCGTGAAGGTGAAGATCATGCAGCCGCCGCAGCCGCCGCCGGAGAAATAAAAGCCGTAGGTATCGTCACCCAGCGCCCGGATCTTCTCGGCATTGGCGGTGATTTCGTCCCAATTCGCCGGTGCCTTTTCCGGGTCGAGCCCGGCCTTCTTGTAGAGATCCTTGTTCCAGGCAAAGACGGAGGTCTCGACCGACAGCGGCAGTCCGTAGATCCGGTCCTGATAGGTGCCGAGGCGAACATGCGATGGCGAAAGAGAGTTGAAATAGGGCAGGGATTTTGCCCAGTCTGTCAGGTCTTCGAGCTGACCGGCCGCGGCAAAGGCAGGGTTATAGATGAGATCCATCGACAGGGCGTCCGGCGCCTGTCCGCCGGCGATTGCCGTCGCATATTTCTGCACGAGTTCGGAGAACGGCACCTCGGTCATCACGACCTTGTTCTCGTGACCGGAATTATAGGCTTCGACGACCTTCTTGAAGGCGTCGCCGATCCCCGAGCGAACCCACATTTCGACATTTTCGGCAGCCGACGCGGCCGACACCAGACATAAGGTAGCGATGCTGGTCGCCGCCAAAAGACGCTTGATCATGACACTCTTCCCAATATGGCGCATCTCCTCGCGCCTTTGCTCATTCTCTTATTCTCATCCCCGGGGCTTTACCCCCGCATGACTGCCGGACGATCAGCCGGCACGGCAATTTCCTCACTCCCGGCTCGACAGGCCGTCCTTCCGCAAGCGCAAGCACCGTCAATCCGGCTTGCCGCCCGAGCTCCTTCAGTTCCATGT
>NZ_VSZV01000356.1:354664-433487 GCF_008919455.1 Rhizobium sp. PEPV16 | reverse complement strand
ACGCATCCACCGCACCGCGGGCGATCTGGTCATTGCCGCAGAAGAGTGCATCCGGTTTTTCTGCCGACCTCTTCCAAAGCTGATCGACCGCCTCATGCCCCCAGCTTTCCGACCAGACGCCGTAGAGCACCGGCTCGCGGTGACCGGCCACCTCGTGATAGGCGCCGGCACGTTCCCGCACCGAGAAGAAGTCCTGCGGCCCGGTGATGTGCGCAATCCGCCGCCGTCCGATCTTCACCAGCCATTCCACCGCCAGCCGCGCACCCTGTTCGTCGTCCGAACGGAAGGTGACACTGTTCTGCGTTCCCTCCGTGAATGCGTAGACGACAGGCACATGCAAATTCGAAAGATCGACGGGCAGGCGCCGATCCAGGCGTTTTCCCGTCGCGATGATGCCGTCGACCTGTTTGTCCAGCATCGCGTCGACATGGATCTGGGCGAGCGCCGGATCGTCTTCGATGGCGCACAGGAAGACCGAAACGCCGTGATCGACGAGAGCATCCGAGATGCCCGCCATGACAGGCAGCGTGAAACGGCCATAAGTGTCGTTCGTCAGCAGCCCGATGGTGAAGCTGCGCTTGCTGAGAAGACCTCTCGCCAGCGCATTCGGCCGGTAACCGATTTCGGTGGCGATCCGTTTCACCCGTTCGCGCGTTTCCGACCCCATCCGGCCGGTATCATTGAGGGCTTTCGACGCCGTCGAGATGCTCACCGCGGCAGCCGCCGCCACCTCGTGGATGGTGATCCTGCCTCTTTTTCCTCCCGATATGTTCAGAACGTCCCTCCTTCTGAAGTGATCTGAGAAAAGCTTTTACCAATCCTCATGTCAAGTGAGAAAAGGTTTTCTCATGCGACGCCATGGCTCGGATCGGCAAGGCCGTTTGCGGGAGGGGCAAGCACAGGGAAAGATCAATGCGCATCGGTCAGGCCGATTGCGATGTGTCATCGGTGTTAAGACCAAAGAGCGGATGATCTTGGATGGGCAAGGGAGGTTTGCTGCAACGCCTTGCGGGAGCAAGACCAATCGCTGTCAGAGCCTCCAGTGGAGGCCCTGAATTACGGCTCGAACCGAGCGACCATCAAAAAATCAGGCGACGTGCCTTGCGAGCGCGCAACGCGCCCAGAGCGAATGCAGCGCCTCGACCAGATGGGCGATATCGGCGTCGGAATGCAGCGGTGTCGGCGTGATGCGCAGGCGCTCGGTCTTCTTCGGCACTGTCGGATAGTTGATCGGCTGGACGTAGACGCCGCAATTGTCGAGCAGCAGATCGGAGATCCACTTGCACTTGGCCGCATCGCCGACCAGCACCGGCACGATATGGCTCGGATTGGGCATATGCGGAATGCCGCGCTGGTCGAGCAGTGCTCTCAGCTTGCGGACACGATCCTGATGGCGGGCGCGCTCGAACTGGCTGACCTTCAGGTGCTGGATCGAGGCAACGGCGCCGGCGGCAAGCGCTGGTGGCAGCGCCGTGGTAAAGATGAAGCCGGAGGCAAACGAACGGATGAAATCGCAAAGTGCCGTCGACGCGGCGATATAGCCGCCCATGACGCCGAAGGCCTTGCCGAGCGTGCCCTCGATCACGGTCAGACGGTCCATCAGCCCCTCGCGTTCGGCAATGCCGCCGCCGCGCGGGCCGTACATGCCGACGGCATGCACTTCGTCGAGATAGGTCATCGCGCCATATTTGTCGGCGAGGTCGCAGATCTCCCTGATCGGGGCGATATCGCCGTCCATCGAATAGACGCTCTCGAAGGCGATCAGCTTCGGCGCCTTCGGATCGGCGGCAGCGAGCTTGGCTTCGAGATCGGCCACGTCATTGTGCTTCCAGATCACCTTGTCGCACTTGGCGTGGCGGATGCCCTCGATCATCGAGGCATGGTTCATAGCGTCAGAGAAGATGATCAGCCCGGGAATCTTCGCACCGAGCGTGCCGAGTGCCGCCCAGTTGGAAACATAGCCTGATGTGAAGATCAGGGCCGCTTCCTTGCCGTGCAGATCGGCAAGCTCACGTTCGAGCACGACGTGGTGATGGTTGGTGCCAGAAATATTCCGGGTGCCTCCCGCACCCGCGCCACAGTGGTCGATGGCGTTCTTCATCGCCTCGATCACCTT
Organism: Rhizobium sp. PEPV16; assembly: GCF_008919455.1. NCBI lineage: Bacteria > Pseudomonadati > Pseudomonadota > Alphaproteobacteria > Hyphomicrobiales > Rhizobiaceae > Rhizobium > Rhizobium sp. PEPV16. Next base: position 431,371 of record NZ_VSZV01000356.1, on the reverse strand, counting down.
GGGATGCTGGCCCATGCCGAGATAGTCGTTGGAGCACCAGACAGTAACTTCTTTTGCGCCATCGGCCGTATGGCGCGTCGCGCGCGGAAAATTGCCGCGGTGACGTTCGAGATCGGCAAAAACGCGGTAACGGCCCTCGGTGTGAAGCCCGTCCAGCTCGCTTTTAAAATACGCTTCGAAATCCATCATATGCTCCAGTATCACGCGACCGTTCTTGCTGACCGGACGTTCGCGCGTCAACCCTTGCCCTTTGCTTTTAACATCAACTGCGGCAAAAGGCGCAGAGTTTTGAATGATTCCAGATAAAGAATATGCGAGCCGCGATCAACGAAATTGATGTGGCAAGCATAATGGAAATTCGCGAAACCGCGCAGCTGGCGACAACATCCTGTATCGAAAAAAATCAGGACAGCAGTGGACAACCCTTTCTTCCGACATAGTTTTCGGTCTAGCCTGACAAAAAATAAAAGGGACGGCCTTTGCCCGCTGGGCAACAACCTCGGAGAGAAAAGATGAAGAAAGCTGTCATACTCGCATTGATCGGCCTGTCGATCGCAAGCTGCACACCGACGCAGCAGGGCGCCGGCATCGGCGCCGCATCAGGCGCCGTCATCGGCGGCGCAGTCACCGGCAATGTCCGTGGCGCGGCAGTCGGCGCCGCTATCGGCGGCGTGTCCGGCGCCCTCATCGGCAGCGTCGCCGAACAGCCCGGCCAGTGCTACTATCGCGACCGTTACGGCCGCCGCTACATCGATACCTGCCCGCGCTGAGAACGTTCAGGAACCGGCAGATTCAGGAAATCCCGGACACAGTTCCGGGATTTTTTGTGCTAAATTAGTGCGTTGGCAATTTAAAATGGTACACCCCGCGCGATTTTGTCGCTAAGCTGTTCACGGCTGGGCAACGAAGCTTCAATGTAGGCGTAACCAAAAGCGGCGGATGCGGATTAGAGGGACAGGTCCGAAAACAGGTACTGCGTATCGGCGAACAGGCACCATGATGGTGGTCGCAGCGGCAGCTGCGTTCTCACCGGTCCTGATCGGCGACGCTTACGCCTTCAAGCTTTTCGGCATCACCATTTTCGGCAAAGACGAAGATGAAGGCGAGCAGGTGCCCGATCCGGTGCGCTATCAGGTCGAGCTCAAGTCCGATACCGCCGATCCCGACCTCAAAGAAGCGCTGGAAAACAGTTCCCGTCTCGTCAGCGACCAGAAGCTCCCGGTTTCCGGCGATCTCGGCATCGTCGTCAAGGCGCGCGACGACCGTGAGCGGCTGATCGCCACTCTGTATGAAAAGGCCCGTTATGGCGGCCTGGTGACGATCACCATCGACGGCAAGAATATCGACGACCTGCCGCCCAACCCGACATTCGACCGATCCGGGCCGATCCCCGTCACCGTAGCCATTGCTCCCGGCCCCGTTTTCAAGGTCAGGGAGGTCCAGTTCGGCGGCGATGCCGCAAACCATAATCCCGCCGATTACGATCTCGCCCCGGGCGCTGAGGCCGGCTCGCTCGCCATCATCAAGGCCGGCGACAAGATCGTCGAACAATTGAAGAGCGAAGGCCGGCCCTTCGCCAAGTTGACCGAACGCAAGGTGGTCGCCGATCACAAAAGCGATACCGTCGATATCGTCCTTGCTGCCGAGGGAGGCCCCATCGCTCCGATCGGCGAAGTCGGCGTCACCGGCGAGAAGACCGTCAAGCCAGCTTTCATCCAGCGTTATTCCCGGCTGAACAAGGGCGAGGCCTATTCCCCGGAAACGCTGAAGAAAGCCGGCGAGCGGCTTCGCGCCCTCGGCGTCTTTTCGAGCGTCACCATTCACGAAGGCGATGCATTGGCATCGGACGGCACCTTGCCAATGACGATCGAGGTTTCCGAGGGCAAGAGGCGCTACTTCGGTGTCGGCGCGCAATATTCCACCACCGACGGCTTCGGCGTTCAGGGCTATTGGGGCCACCGCAACCTGTTCGGCGAAGCCGAAACGCTGAGGATCGAGGGATCGGTCTCCAGGCTTGGCGAAACGACGGACGTCGGCAGCCTCGACTATTCCGCCGGCATACTCTTCACCAAGCCCGGCGCCTTCTTCCCCGCCGCCACCCTGAAGGCCGGCATCGTCGCCAAGACCGAAAATCCGGATGCCTATAACGCCACACTCGTCACCGCCTCGCTCGGCCTTTCCTACGAACTGACCGACCGGGACACCGTCTCGGCGAGCGGCGAGCTCAGCTGGGAGCGCGACGAAGACGCCTTCGGCGAGAACGACTACCTGACCTTCACCCTGCCGATCCAATATGATCGCGACGCACGCGACGACAAATTCAATCCGACCGAGGGCTACCGCGCGACGCTCTCGGCAAAGCCTGGCTACGAAATCTTCAACGCCACACCCTATGCGGCATTCGAGGGCTCGATCTCCGGCTATCTGCCGTTCGGCCAGGAAGACGGCGTTGTGCTTGCCGGCAAGGTTGCCGCCGGCGTCCTGATCGGCGGCGACAGCATTGGGGACATTCCCGCCACGCAGCGCTTCTTTGCCGGTGGTGGCGGCTCCGTGCGCGGATACAGCTATCAGGAAATCTCGCCCTATAACGACAATGGCGATCCCACCGGCGGCCGCTCCTATGTGACCGGTTCGCTGGAGGCCCGCATCAAGATCACCGATACGATCGGCATCGTGCCCTTCATCGACGTCGGCACCGTATCGGACAGCACCTTTCCGGGTTTTTCCGATATCCGCGCCGGCGCCGGCGCCGGAATACGATATGCAACGCCTTTCGGCCCGCTGCGGCTTGATTTTGCCATGCCGCTGAACAAGTACGAAGATGGCACAGATTACGGAATCTACGCCGGCATCGGCCAATCCTTCTAGGATTGCCGATTCCGCTCGTGTTTTCCGATCTGTGAGCCGTCATGAAAACGGGGTAGTGTCCGCGCCGATGCAAACGCTGACAAAAATCGTCAACTGGGTCGTACGGCTTACCGGCTATGTCGTCGGCGCCACGTTGATTCTCGCGGTCGTGGCACTGGCGATCTTCGGCTTCACCAGTTTTGGCGCGCGCATCGTCACAGAAAAGATAGCCTCCACGCTGTCCAATCGCGACATGACGATCGAGGTTCGCGAACCGCAAGGCCTTTTGACCGGCGGACTTCGAGCCGCCGAGATCTCCATCTCCGACACCAGGGGCGTCTTTGCGGAAATTCATGGCGTCGCGATCGACTGGAATCCGCTTGCGCTGCTGACCGGAACCTTCCATGCCAAACGCTTCGAGATCGAAGCGATCAACGTGCTGCGCAAGCCGGTACGCACCCTGCCCTCGCGGCCCGAGGCTGAAAATTCCGGCGGATTCAGCCTTCCGATCAAAGTCGATGTAGACCGCATCGTGCTGCCCGATATCAAACTTGCCGCACCGCTTGCCGGCCGCGCCTTTGCGCTCGCCGCCGAAGGCAGCCTTTCGGCGAACGGCGATGGCGGCGAGGCCATCGTCAATGTCAGCCGTCACGCGGTCCCGGATGCGCGGCTTGCCGCCGACATCGCTTTTGCGCCAGCCGAAAACCGGCTGCGGCTGAAGGCACAGCTGTCCGAGCCGAAGGGCGGACTGCTGGCGGGCTTTCTCGGCCTGCCGGACAGCCCGGCCGTCAACATCGATCTCGATGGCCAGGGGCCGATATCCGATTGGAAAGGCAAATTGCAGGCTGCCCTCGACGGGCAGCAGCGCGCCGCAATCGAGGCCCGGCATCAGATTACGGAAGACGGGCTGCACCACCTCGATCTCAAGGGCGGCGGTGACCTGAGCTCGCTGCTTCCATCGGCATTCCGGCCGCTTTTTGCCGGCCAGACCAATATCGATCTTGCCACCACCTTCGACGATCACGGCAAGATCGATATCCAGACCGGCAATATCGCCACCGGCAGCGTCGTGATCGCCGCCTCCGGCACCCTCGATCCGGCCGGCAACAACAGCCTGAACGCCAATCTGCTCGGCACGTCGGGGCCTGTCGATTTCCGCTGGCCGCTCGCCGAAGGCGAAGCGCGCTTCCTTATATCAGGCCTCAACCTGGCACTCACAGGCGATGCGCAGGCCGCCCGACTGAATGTCAGCGGCTCGCTCGACACCGCAACCCTGCCGCAGGCCGATATCGGCAACGTCAAGCTGACGGCAAAGAGCGACGCCTTCAATCTCGCCGCGCGTTCCGGCAGCGTCCAGCTGCGCCTTGTTGCCGGCGACGCGACCTTTGCCGAGCCGAACCTCAATCGTGCGGTCCAGGGCCCGATCACCATCGCCTCGCCGCTGCAGATCTCGCCCTCCAGCATCGGCTTCAACGGCACCACCGTCGAAAGCGCGAATATCAACGGCAGCCTCAACGGCTCCTATCGGCTGACCGACCAAGCGCTGACCGGCAACCTCAAGCTCACCATCAACCCGGCAGCCCTGCCGGCTGCGGCAACAGGCAAGTTCGACGGGCCGATCTCGCTCGAAAGCCAGGTGGTCGGCACCATCCCGTCGAAATTCGCGCTGTCCAACCTCGTCCTGAAGTCCGGCACGCTCGAAGCCGCCGGTAACGTCGCACTCGACGGCGGGATCTTGAACGCAGATCTCTCCGGCCGGTTGCCTGACATCGGCAAGCTCATCCCCGGGGCCAGCGGCGGGGCGGGTTATGCGTTGAGAGTGGGAGGTGAGCTCCCGGCAATCTCCGTCACGGCCAATCTCAAGGCGCCCAGCCTTGAAATGGCCGACCGCGTACTCGGCAACCTCAATATCGACCTGTCGGGTCTCGCCGATCCCAAGGCCCCGCAGGGCAGGATCGCCGCCACCGGCACGATCGACGGCCAGCCGATCGGCATTAACGGCGACATCCGCTCGCAGGACGGCAAGACGAGCATTCCGGCGCTGACCGCCGATATCGGCGACAACCGGCTGACCGGCAATGTGGAATTCTCGTCTTCCCTTGAGCCGACAGGCGCGCTGACCTTCGATTTCCCCAATATCGGCCTGCTCGCCGCACTCGGCGGACAGAAGGCCGAAGGCGATCTCAAAGGGTCGCTCGGCGTCAGCAGCGATGGCGGCAGGATTGCGCTCAAGCTGCTTGCGACCGGCGGCTCGATCCGCCGTGATACGCTTGCGATCGTCAAGCCGGATATCGATGTCACGGTCAGCGATCTCAAAGCCCTTGCGGCAAACGGCACGGTCAAGGCCGAGGAGGTGAGTGCCGGAACGAACAGGCTCGCCGGCCTTTCGCTCGATTTTACCAAGCAGCAAGACCATACCGATTTCGATCTCGATGCTGCCTATGACGGCAATCCCGTGCTGGCCGCCGGCAATATCGAAGCGGCCAGCGGCACGATGCACCTGAACCTCGATCGCTTCTCGGCAAGCCCCCGCAATATCCCGATCGAGCTTGCCGCACCGACGCAGGTCGCCATCGGCGGCGGTACCGCCAGCCTGAACGGACTGACCCTGAAGACCGGCACCGGTTCGGTGACCGTCACCGGTTCCGCCGGCGAAACGCTGAAGATCGATGCAGACATCCGCGAGCTGCCGGCAGCGCTTGCCAACGGTTTCGTGCCAAACCTGTCAGCTGGCGGCACGATCTCCGGAACCATTGCCGTGACCGGAACGCCGGCAGCACCCGTCGCCGACTTCAAGCTCGACTGGAAAGATGCGACGACGGGCCAGACGAAGGGGGCGGGTCTGGCACCGCTCGGCATCACCGCCGTCGGCAAATTTGCCGACAACAAGCTCGATTTCGACACGACGGTCGGCAGCACTGACGGCCTGTCGCTGAAAGCCGCCGGCAATGTCGCACTCGCCGACCCGAAGGCACCGGTGCTTGATGTCAACGCCGATATCCTCAATCTGCCTGCCCGCATCGCCAACGGTTTCGTTGCCGATCTTGCCGCCGAAGGCACGATTACGGGAAAACTGGCGGCCTCCGGCTCCCTCGCCAATCCCACCGCCAATTTCGATCTCGATTGGAAAAGCGCTGCGACGAGCCAGACGAAGCGTGCCGGCCTTGCGGATCTTGGCCTCAAGGCATCCGGCAAATTCGCCGACAACAAGCTCGATTTCGACACGGTGATCGGCGGCGCCAACAGCCTCTCGCTGAAGGCAAATGGCAATGTCGCCATCACAGGCGCGACGCTCGGCAACGTCGCGGTCGACGCCGCACTGGCGAATGTTCCGGCAAATATCGCAAACAGCTTTGTACCCGATCTCGCCGCCGAAGGCGCGGTCTCCGGAACGATCTCGGCCAGCGGATCGCTCTCCGCCCCGCGTGCCGATTTCGATCTCAATTGGAAAGACGCTGCGACGAGCCACACGAAACGTGCCGGCCTTGCCGCGCTCGGCGTGACTGCATCAGGAAAACTTGCGGATAACAAGCTCGATTTCGACACGGGGATCGTCGGCGCCAACAGCCTCTCGCTGACAGCAAACGGCAATGTCGCCATCACGGGCACGACAATCGGCAACGTCAAGGTCGATGCGGCGCTGGCAAACATCCCGGCAAACATTGCAAACAGCTTCGTCGCCGATCTCGCCGCCGAAGGCGCGATCTCCGGAAAGATCTCGGCCGCCGGGTCGCTTTCCGCCCCCGCCGCCGATTTCGATCTCAATTGGAAAGATGCTGCGACGAGCCACACGAAACGTGCCGGCCTTACCGCGCTCAGCGTGACCGCGTCGGGTAAATTTGCCGAAAACAAGCTTGATTTCAACGCGGCAGTCAACGGCGACAAAGACCTCTCGCTGAAGGCCATTGGCAATGTCGCATTGGCCGGTACGGCAATCGATAGCATCAAGGTCGATGCCGAGATCGCCAAGCTTCCAGCAAGTCTCGCAAATGCCTTCGTTCCCGATCTGGCCGCCGGCGGCACGATATCCGGCACTGTGTCCGCCGCCGGAACACCCGCCGCACCGAAAGCCGACTTCAAGCTCGACTGGACGGATGCTGCGACCAGCCAGACCAGAAGCGCTCATCTCTTGGGCCTGGCGCTTGCCGCATCCGGACGCTTCGCCGACGACCGGCTCGATTTCGATGCCAATCTCGCCGGCCAGGACGGCCTCTCGCTGAAGGCCGCCGGCAACGTCGCGATTTCAGGCACGTCGGTCCGCAATCTTGACGTCAAGGCCGATCTCGCCAACCTTCCGGCAGGCCTCGCTAACGGCTTCGTCCCGGGTCTTGCCGCCGAAGGCACCGTCTCGGGGACGGCATCCGCTTCTGGCGCGCTTCCGAAGCCGGCGGTCGATTTCAAGCTCGACTGGAAGAACGCCGCGACCGCCCAGACCAAGAGCAGCGGCCTTTCTGGCCTGAGTGCTGCGGCTTCCGGCAAGTTCGTCAATGACAGGGTGGATTTCGACGCCAATCTCGCCGGCAAGGACGGCGTGCTGGCCAAGGCGACGGGCGGCGTGACGATCGCCGGAACGGCCATCCGAGACCTTTCGATCAATGCCGATATTCCGGCGCTGCCGGCAAATATTGCAAATGCCTTCGTTCCCGGCCTCGGCGCCGAGGGCACGCTTTCGGCAAGCGCCGTGACGTCGGGAACCCCGGCAAATCCGATCGTCGATTTCAAGCTCGACTGGAAGGATGCCGCGACCAGCCATACCAAGGCTGCCGGCCTGTCCCGCCTTGCGCTGGCGGCGACGGGAAAATACGCCGGCGACAGGCTGGATTTCGATGCCGCCCTCAACGGCAGCGGCGGCATTGCGCTGAAAGCAGCTGGCAATCTTTCGATCGCAGGCACCTCGATCCGCTCGGTCGACGTCACGGCGAACGCCACCAATGTTCCGGCCGGCATCGCCAACGGCTTCGTTCCCGGCCTTGCTGCCGAAGGCGCAGTCTCGGCAACCGCAAAGGCCACCGGCGCGCTGTCGGCGCCCTCCGTCGACTTCAAGGTCGACTGGAAGAACGCAGCGACGAGCCAGACAAAAGGTGCCGGCCTTTCGCCGTTCAGCATCGGCGCATCAGGCAAACTTGCCGAAAACAGGCTGACGGTCGACACCAGCCTTGCCGGTGACGCCGGCATGTCGCTGAAGGGCGGCGGCAGCGTCGTCATCACAGGCAATCGCGCCATGGACATGCGCTTCACAGGCAATCTTCCTTTCGCCGTGCTCGGCGCCCCGCTTGCGCAACAGGGCCTCGTCGCGGACGGCGTCGCCACCGTCAACCTGCAGATTGGCGGAACGGCCGCAGCACCCGTCATCAACGGCACTGTCTCGACCAATGGCGCAAAGCTCGTCGACGTCCGGCGCAATATGGCCGTCAACAATCTGACGGCGACCGTGACCTTCAATGGCAGCCAGGCCGTGATATCGCGCCTCACCGGCAACCTGGGCGGCGGCGGTACGATTTCGGCCAGCGGCACCATCGGCATCCAGCCGGCCGGCGGCTTTCCCGCCGACATTTCGATCAAGCTCGACAAGGCGGTCTACGTCGATGGAACCCTTGTCGTCTCGACCGTCAATGGCACGGTCGGCCTGCGCGGGCCGATCACCAATGCGACGCTGAGCGGCAAGCTTCGGCTGGACAAGACCTCGATCACGGTCCCGGAAAAATTGCCCACCTCGCTGAGAGAAATCGACATCCGCCACAAGAATGCGCCGCGCGCAGTGCTTGCGCAGCTTCGGGATGACGGCGAGCGCAAACCCGGAGAGAAATCCTCGGTGATCACGCTGGATCTCGAAATCGACGCGCCCTCGCATATCTTCGTGCGCGGCCGCGGCATCGATGCCGAGCTTGGCGGCCTGGTGACGATCCGCGGGACGGCGGCTGCACCCATCGTGACCGGCGGTTTCACCATGCGCCGCGGCCGCATGACCATTCTCAACCGCCGCCTGGATTTCTCCGACAAGAGCCGGATCACCTTCGCCGGTGACATGACGCCGGCGCTCGATATGGAGGCGACCTCGGCCTCCGGCTCGACGACGCTGACCGTTGACGTCGCCGGCCTCGCCACGGACCCCGCGATCACCTTCTCCTCCTCACCCGAGCTGCCGCAGGACGAGGTGCTGGCGCAGCTGATCTTCGGCCAGTCGATGTCGAAACTCTCGCCGGTGCAGATCGCCCAGCTCGCCGACGCCGTCAGTCAGCTGGCCGGGAACCGCTCCACCTCGCTTTTCGAAGGCCTGCGCAACCAGCTCGGCGTCGACGATTTCGACGTCAGCACCGATTCCAAGGGCCAGACGAGCGTTAGCGTCGGCCGCTATCTCAACGATCGCACCTATTTCGAATTGCAGCAGGGCGGTTCGGCTGGCGCCAAGGCGGTGATCAACCTCGATGTCGGCCGCGGCGTCAAGCTGCGCGGGGGGGCCGGTGGCAACGGTGAGGGCGAAGCCGGCATTGTCTACGAACGGGAATACTGATGCATCTCCCGAAGCTGTGCAGCAGTTTGAGGACAGCATGCACGAGCTTTAAGCCGGCTTAGAAACCGGTTTTGCTGGTCTTGAGAAGGATGTTGGTCTCGGTCGAATTGATGCCGTTGATCAGCCGGATGCGGCGCAGCGTCTCGTCGAAGGCGGCAAGGTCGCGGTCCTCGAGTTCGGCGACGAAATCCCATTTGCCGTTGGTGCTGTGAAGCGCGCGCACCTGCGGCAGGCCCCTCAACTGATCGGCCACCCTGTCGGCGAGCTTGCCGAGCACCTCGATCATGACGATGGCGCGCACGCCGGCGGAGCGCGTCTCATGGCCAGTGCGGATGGTGAAGCCGACGATGGTGCCGCTGGCCACCAGCCGGTCGATACGGGTGGCAACCGTTGCCCGCGATGCGCCGGTCATCGCTGCAAGCGAGGAGACGGAAATCCGGGCGTTATGGCGAAGTGCACTCAGAAGTTCGGTGTCGAGATCGTCCACACTGATCACTTTGTCAAAAGTGGTTTATCAATCTGCGCAATCATAGTCCATTTCTGACACTTTTCCATCTTTTTGCCGCCAGCCCTTTATCCCACTATCGGCCGAAACAGGCCTCAACACGGAGCCCTCCAAAATGAATGCGCAATCGCGATCTGTCACCCTCATCGGCGCGCCGCTGGAAGAAGGCTCCGGCCGCAGAGGGGCTGCCATGGGCCCCGCGGCCCTGCGCATTGCCGGCGTCGACCAGACGCTGATCGAGCTTGGCCATGACGTCGCCGATATCGGCGATCTCAGGATCGTGCCGGCGATGGATCTGCCGAACCACCCGAAGGCCCATAATCTGAGGATCGTCGGCGCCTTCACCCGCGCGCTCGAAAGCAGCGTCCACGATGTGGCCGCCTCCGGCCGTTTCCCGCTCATTCTCGGCGGCGACCACAGCCTTTCCATGGGCAGCGTTTCCGGCATGGCCCGTTATGCCGCCAGCAAAGGCCGCCCGCTCTTCGTGCTCTGGCTCGATGCCCATGCCGATTTCAATTCTCCGGCGACGTCGCCCTCCGGCAATATTCACGGCATGCCCGTCGCCTTCTTCTGCGGCGAGGCGGAGTTCGCCGACATCCTGCCGAAGGACCGTCCGTTCGTCGATCCGAAGAATGTCTTCCAGGTCGGCATCCGTTCGGTCGATGCGCGCGAGCGCGAGGAAATCCACGAACACGGCGTCAACGTCTTCGACATGCGCGCGATCGACGAGCAGGGCATCGGCGCCATCATGCGTGAGATCCTCGATGTCGTCACCAGGGCGAACGGCCTGCTGCATGTCAGCCTCGACCTCGATTTCCTCGATCCCGAGATTGCCCCCGGCGTCGGCACGACGGTGCCTGGCGGTGCGACCTTTCGCGAGGCGCATCTGGTCATGGAAATGCTTTCGGACAGCGGCCTCGTTTCGTCGCTCGATCTCGTCGAGCTCAATCCGTTTCTCGACGATCGCGGCAAGAGCGCCCGCATCCTGGTGGAGCTGACGGCAAGCCTGTTTGGCCGCCGCATCTTCGATCGTCCGACACGCGCTGCATAAGAGCATGTCGAGCAAAAGTGTGCAGCGGTTTTGCGATAACGACATGCGTTGAAATAAGATTAGAGGGAGAACGGCCATGAACACTTCGGAAAAACTGATCGCCACGGAACAACGGCTCGGCGCCCATAACTACAAACCGCTCGACGTGGTGCTGACGCGTGGCGAAGGTGTTTATGTCTGGGATACCGACGGCAACCGTTATCTCGATTGCCTCTCGGCCTATTCCGCCGTCAACCAGGGCCATTGTCATCCGAAGATCCTCGCCGCCATGGTCGAGCAGGCGGGCAGGCTGACGCTCACCTCCCGCGCCTTCCGCAACGATCAGCTCGCCTATCTCTACGAAGAGCTCGCGGCTCTCACCGGATCGCACAAGATCCTGCCGATGAATTCCGGCGCCGAAGCGGTGGAGACCGCCATCAAGGCGGTGCGTAAATGGGGATACGAGGTCAAGGGCGTGCCGGAGGGCAAGGCGGAGATCATCGTCTGCGCCGATAATTTCCACGGCCGGACGCTGAGCATCATCAGTTTCTCCACAGATCCCGAGGCCCGCGCCGGCTTCGGCCCCTACACGTCAGGTTTCCGCACCATTCCCTTCGGCGATGCCGAGGCTTTCGCCGCCGCAATCAACGGCAATACCGTGGCCGCCCTGATTGAGCCGATCCAGGGGGAAGCCGGCGTCATCATCCCGCCGGCGGGCTACTTCACCCGCATCCGTGAGCTTTGCACGGCAAACAACGTCACCCTCATCCTCGACGAGATCCAGACCGGCCTCGGCCGTACCGGCAAGCTGCTGGCCGAGGAACACGAAGGCATCGAGGCCGACGTGACGCTGATCGGCAAAGCGCTGTCCGGCGGTTTCTATCCGGTGTCGGCCGTGCTTTCGAATTCCGAAGTGCTGGGCGTGCTGCAGCCCGGCCAGCACGGCTCGACCTTCGGCGGCAATCCACTCGCCTGCGCGGTGGCGCGCGCCGCACTCAAGGTGCTGACGGAAGAGGGCATGATCGAGAACGCCGCTGTTATGGGCGACTACTTCCTCGAAGGCTTGAGGTCGATCCGCTCGAATATCGTCAGGGACGTGCGCGGCCGCGGCCTGATGATGGCCATCGAGCTGGAACCCGAAGCCGGCGGCGCACGGCAATATTGCCATGCACTGAAGGAGCGCGGTCTTCTCGCCAAGGACACCCACGACCACACGATTCGCCTGGCTCCGCCACTGATCATATCAAGAGAGCAGGTCGATTGGGCGGTCTCGCAGATCGAAAAAACGATAAGCTGAGTAAATCGGCGAAACTCTTCTTTGGGATCCCGAATAAGCCTGGAATATCCTGACTGCGAAAATATCGGCTCGAAGAGATCGGCAGCAAAACTGTCTCGCCTTCATCCGAGCTTAAAAACCTTCTCAATCTCGTCTTTCAATTTAGATTTGGGCAACACTCTTTCGCTAAAGTCATCGATAACCGTAACGATGCTTCGCCGAGCGCAAAGCCATCGCGTGGTATGAAGGCAAAGCTTGTCCGCGCCAATGGTGGCGCATCCGCTTCTGCCCTGGCTTACGATAGTTGGGAAGAATTCTAATGGCCACGATCAATTCGACTAACTTCAGCGGCGATACGCTCGAAATTATTGCCTTCCGCCTGCATGATCAGGAATTCTGCGTCAAGACCACGACCATCCGCGAAATCCGCGGCTGGGCACCATCGACGCCGATCCCGCATGCGCCGGCCGATGTCATCGGTGTCATGAACCTGCGCGGCTCGGTGATCCCGATCATCGATCTTGCTTTCAAGCTCGGCATGAAGAGCACGGTCGCCAACGAGCGCAGCGCCATCGTCGTTGCCGAAGTCCACAGCATGGTCATCGGCATGCTCGTCGACCGCGTCTCGGATATTCTCACCATCTCCTCCAGCCAGGTCCAGCCGGTGCCCGAGGTGACCGCCTCCTTCGACCGCGCCTATTGCGAAGGCATCATTGCTTCGGAAAACGGCATGATCTGCTTCCTGAACCTTGCCAAGATGTTCAAGGAAAACGAAACGGACGAACTGGCCGCCTGATCCGGCCAATATAATCTGGACATTTGCACAATTCGGATATTCGAAAACCGCCCGGTAACGGGCGGCTTTTTATTGCGGAACAAGCAGCAGGCTGCAGGAAAACGGCAGCCTCACTGGATTGGTTGTGCCGCCGCGAGGCGGCACTTTTGCTTATCCGAACAGCGCGAAAGTCGCCCTCAGCGTCACCCAGACACCCCACAGCAACGGAATGCCGACGACGGCCCAGGCAAGCATCGCCTTGGCGTCCAGCCCGCCTGTGCCGATGCCGAAGGAACCGGTCGGCCCGGCATTGACAGCTGCCGACTTCGCCTGCAGCGCAGCGACCTCGTCATCCGACATGAACCATTTGTCCGAAAGCGGCTTGATCAGCGCATTGGCGATGAGCCCGAGCGCCAGCATTCCGGCGAGGATATACATGGTGCCGGTATAGAGGGTTGGCCCGGGCGCAACGCCGGCGGCGATCTGCGCTTCGCGGATATAGTTGACGACGACGGGGCCGACGATGCCGGCCGTTGCCCAGGCCGTCAGCAGCCGGCCGTGGATGGCGCCGACGAACTGCGTACCGAAAATATCGGCAAGATAGGCCGGGATCGTCGCAAAGCCGCCGCCGTACATCGACAGGATGATGCCGAAGGAGAGAACGAACAGCGCCTTGTTGCCCATGCCTGCGAAAGTGGGCGCCAGCGCATAGAGCACGATGCCAAGGACGAAGAAGCAATAATAGGTATTCTTACGGCCGATCTTGTCGGAGAGCGACGCCCAGAAGAACCGCCCGCCGATATTGAAGAGCGACAGCAAACCGGCGAAACCGGCGGCGATCGTGGCGATCGATGCCTTCTGCCCGGCGTCGAGCTGGGCGAAGCCGACATCCGGCAGGCCGATCAGCGAGCCGGCGAAGATCTCCTGCAGCATCGGCGAGGCCATGCCGAGAACGCCGATACCGGCCGAAACATTGAGGCAAAGCACCGCCCAGATCAGCCAGAACTGTTTTGTCCTGTGGGCATTGCGCAGGTGCACATGTTTGGTGGTGATCATCGTGCTCTTGGCTGCAGGCGGCGTCCAACCCTCGGGACGCCAGCCGCCCGGCGGAATGCGATAGCCGAAGGCGCCGCCCATCATGAAGACGAAATAGATCACCGCCATGACGATGAAGGTCTGCCAGACGCCGACTGAACTGTCGGTCTTGAAGGTATTCATCAACAGGTTGGCCAATGGGGCGCCGATCATCGCACCGCCGCCGAAGCCCATGATCGCCATGCCGGTCGCCATTCCGCGCCGGTCGGGAAACCATTTGATCAGCGTCGAGACCGGCGAGATGTAACCGAGGCCGAGACCGATGCCGCCGATGACGCCGGCGCCAAGCCACATCATCCAGAGCTGATGCGTGATGACGCCGATCGCAGCAAGAATGATGCCGCCGCACCAGCAGCAGGCGGAAACGACGCCCGCCTTGCGCGGACCGGCCCGCTCGAGCCAGCCGCCCCAGATGGCAGCCGACGAGCCAAGCAAAACGAAGAACAGCGTATAGATCCAGCCGAGGTCGGCAACGCGCCAGTCGCAAGTCGTGGTGAACAGCGCCGAGGCGAGTGTCAGGTCGGGGCAAGCCGTCGAGGCCGTGATCCCGAGCGACTTGGAAAGCGGTAGCCAGAAGACGCTGAAACCATAGGCCATGCCGATGCAGAGATGAATGGCGAGCGCTGCCGGCGGCACCAGCCACCGATTGAACCCCGGCCTTGCGACGATCCTTTCACGATCGAGCAGGCCGCCCCCCGCCAACGCCCCGTCTGTACGTGTTCCCGCTGCTGTCATGAACAACTCCTCCTTGATTCAGACCTGGCTTGATTCAGACTTATTGTGACCGGCATACGCAGGCAGCTTGCTCCTGCCTCCCCTCCCGCATGGGCCCAATGCTGGCTATGGGACCTGGTGTGTCACCGGCTCCGGTTTTCTGATCAGAGGAACGGCCTGAAGCACGAGTGCATCCAGGCCATTCTCCTCATTCTCCAGAATTTCGAACAATTGCCGCCGCATGCGCGGGTCCCAGAATTTATTGATATGGGTGGCGACCCCCTGCGCGGCCTCGCTTTGCGGCTGGCTCTTGAAGAAGGTGGCGATCTGGTTTGCCATATAGACGAGCTTGGTCTTGGTATCATGCGACATCGGCAATGCTTCCGGGCGAGATGCGGTGCGGGTGGGTGAAGATCTCGAAATCCTCGCCGCGCACCAGCGCGACGAGCGTCATGCCGGCTTCTTCGGCCGTGCGGATGGCGAGAGCCGTCGGCGCCGATATGGCGATGAGCACCGGGCTGCCGAGGATCGCCGCCTTCTGCACCATCTCGACGGAAAGCCTACTGGTGACGACGACGGCGCCGTCCCCGCCTCTTTCACTGGCGCCGATGACGGCGCCGCAGAGCTTGTCCAGCGCATTGTGCCGGCCGACATCTTCGCGCACGGCAATCAGCCCCCTGCCGGGAAGATAGAACCCGGCGCCATGCACCGCCCGCGTCTCACGATGCAGCGGCTGTGCCTCGTTCAGAAGCGAAACGGCGCGGACGATATCCGCATGCGACAGCGCCAACGGCGATGTCGAAACGTCAGGCACCGGCCGTACCGCCTGTTCGATCGATTCGATGCCGCAGAGCCCGCAGCCGACCGGTCCCGCCATGCTGCGGCGTCGTGCCCGCAGCCGATCGGCGACGTCGTCGACCAGGCTCACCTGCACATCGATCCCCTGCTCACCCTCGATGACCTCGATGTCCGATATCTCCGCCGGCCCGGTGATGATCCCTTCGGTCAGGCTGAATCCGACGGCAAAATCTTCGAAATCATCAGGCGTTGCCATCATCACCGCATGAGAACTGCCACCATAGGAAAAGGCGATTGGCACCTCTTCCGGCACGATGCGCGAACCGGCCTGCAGGATGCCGTTGCGGCGGGCGGTTTCGGGGACATGGGCGGTGACGGTGAAGGTCATCATGCGCGTTCCTGCTTACAGAGCCGCCCCCGCATCGTCACTCCGCTGCCTCGAGCTTGCCGGCGATGCGGCGCGATTGCCGCGCCTGCTCGTCATACTCGAGTTGCCATTCGCTCGGCCCGTTGGAGGGCGAGACCTGCACCGCCGTCACCTTGTATTCCGGGCAGTTCGTCGCCCAGTCGGAGAAATCGGTGGTGATGACATTCGCCTGCGTCGTGGGATGATGGAAGGTCGTATAGACGACACCCGGCGCGACGCGATCGGTGATCAGCGCCCTGAGCGTGGTGTCGCCGGAGCGGCTGCCGAGCTTCACCCAGTCGCCGTCGCGAACGCCGCGCTGCTCGGCATCGTGCGGATGGATTTCCAGCCGGTCCTCCGCATGCCAGACGACATTCTCGGTCCGCCGCGTCTGCGCCCCGACATTGTACTGACTGAGGATGCGGCCGGTTGTCAGCAGCAGCGGGAAGCGCGGACCGGTGCGCTCGTCAGTCGCCACATATTCGGTGCGGATGAACTTGCCCTTGCCGCGCACGAAGCCGTTGACATGCATGATCGGCGAGCCGAGCGGGTTCTTCTCGTTGCAGGGCCACTGCACCGAGCCCATTTTATCGAGATAGTCGTAGGAGACCATCGCGAAACTCGGCGTCGTCGCGGCGATCTCGTCCATGATTTCCGACGGATGGCTGTAATTCCAGTCGAGCGCCATCGCCTGGGCAAGCTTCTGCGTCACTTCCCAGTCGCCATAGCCGTTGCGCGGCGACATCACCTTGCGCACGCGATTGATGCGTCGTTCGGCATTGGTGAAGGTGCCGTCCTTCTCGAGGAAGGTCGAGCCCGGCAGGAAGACATGGGCGTAATTGGCGGTCTCGTTGAGGAACAGATCCTGCACGACGACGCATTCCATCGCCGCAAGCCCGGCCGCGACATGTTTGGTATCGGGATCGGACTGGAGGATGTCTTCACCCTGGATGTAGATGCCTTTGAAGGAGCCGTCGACTGCTGCATCCAGCATGTTCGGAATACGCAAGCCCGGCTCGTTGTTGAGCTTCACGCCCCAGAGCTTTTCGAAGATATCGCGCGTCGCATCGTCGGAAATGTGCCGGTAGCCCGGCAGTTCGTGCGGGAAGGAACCCATGTCGCAGGAGCCCTGCACATTGTTCTGGCCGCGCAGCGGATTCACGCCGACGCCGGGGCGGCCGATATTGCCGGTCGCCATCGCCAGGTTGGCGATGGCGATCACCGTGGTCGAGCCCTGGCTATGTTCGGTGACGCCGAGGCCATAATAGATCGCGCCGTTGCCGCCCTTGGCATAGAGCCGTGCCGCGCCGCGCAGATCCGCCGCCGGCACGCCGGTGAAGATCTCGGTCTCTTCGGGACTGTGCTGCGGTTCGGCGACGAAGGCGGCCCAGTCCTCGAACTCTGACCAGTCGCAGCGCTCGCGGATGAACGCCTCGTCAAAGAGGCCTTCGGTGACGATCACATGCGCCAGCGCCGTCATGACCGCGACATTGGTGCCGGGCTTCAGCGGCAGGTGATAGGAAGCCTCGATATGCGGCGAGCGGACGATATCGGTGCGGCGCGGATCGATGACGATGAGCTTGGCGCCCTGGCGCAGCCGCTTCTTCAGCCGCGAGCCGAACACCGGATGCCCGTCGGTCGGATTGGCGCCGATGACGATGACGACGTCGGAATGCTCGACGCTGTCGAAATCCTGCGTGCCCGCCGACGTGCCGAAGGTCTGGCCGAGGCCGTAGCCGGTCGGCGAATGGCAGACGCGGGCGCAGGTATCGACATTGTTGTTGCCGAAGCCGGCGCGGATCAGCTTCTGCACCAGATAGGTTTCCTCATTGGTGCAGCGCGACGAGGTGATGCCGCCAATCGCCTCGCGACCGTATTGATACTGGATGCGGCGGAACTCCAGCGCCACATGCGTGAAGGCTTCGTCCCAGCTCACTTCCCGCCAGGGATCGCTGACCTTTTCCCGGATCATCGGATTGAGGATGCGGTCCTTGTGGGTGGAGTAGCCATACGCGAAGCGGCCCTTGACGCAGGAATGGCCGCGATTGGCCTGGCCGTCCTTCCAGGGCACCATGCGCACCAGTTCCTCGCCGCGCATCTCCGCCTTGAAAGAACAGCCGACGCCGCAATAGGCGCAGGTGGTGACAGCCGAATGCTCGGGCTGGCCGATCTGGATCACCGACTTCTCCGTCAGTGTCGCCGTCGGGCAGGCCTGGACGCAGGCGCCGCAGGAGACGCATTCGGAATCGATGAAATGCTCGTGCATGCCGGGCGAAACGCGCGAGCCGAAACCACGGCCCTCGATCGTAAGCGCGAAGGTTCCCTGCACTTCCTCGCAGGCGCGCACGCAACGCGAACAGACGATGCACTTGGAGGGATCATAGGTGAAATAGGGATTGGACTCGTCCTTCGGCATCCATTTCAGATTGATGTCGCCATTACTGCGCGCCTTGACGTGATTGTCGCCCTCATAGCCGTAGCGCACATCGCGCAGGCCGACGGCGCCCGCCATGTCCTGCAATTCGCAATCGCCGTTGGCTGCGCAGGTGAGACAGTCGAGCGGATGGTCGGAAATATAGAGTTCCATCACGCCGCGGCGGATATCCTTCAATCGCCCCGTCTGCGTGTGCACCACCATGTTTGCCGCCACCGGTGTCGTGCAGGAGGACGGCGTGCCGTTGCGGCCCTCGATCTCGACGAGGCAGAGCCGGCAGGAGCCGAAAGCATCGACCATATCTGTGGCGCAGAGCTTCGGCACCTTGATACCGGCCTCCATCGAGGCGCGCATGATCGAGGTGCCCTCCGGCACGCTGATCTGCTGTCCGTCGATGGTGAGCGTCACTATGGCCTCGGATTTCGAAGCGGGGGTGCCGTAGTCGATTTCATGGATGAGAGACATGATGGGTCTCCTTGCTTGAGATGGTGAGATCAGCGCAGGCGTTCCATGAAAAACGCGTCATTCCGCCGCCTCCACCAGAGGTGCCGGCGAAAAATCCTCCGGGAAATGCGTCATGGCGCTCATCACAGGATAGGGCGTGAACCCACCCAGCGCACAGAGCGAGCCGAACTTCATCGTGTTGCAGAGATCGGCAAGCAGGGCCCGGTTCTTCTCCGGCTCGATACCGTGAGCGATCTTGTCGGCCGTCTCCACGCCGCGCGTCGAGCCGATGCGGCAGGGCGTGCACTTGCCGCAGCTTTCGACGGCGCAGAATTCCATGGCGAAACGCGCCTGCTTCAGCATATCGGCCGTGTCGTCGAAGACGACGATGCCGGCATGGCCGATCAGTCCGTCTTTGGCGGCGAAGGATTCGTAATCGAATGGCGTGTCGAACAGCGCCCGCGGGAAATAGGCGCCGAGCGGTCCGCCGACCTGCACGGCCTTGACCGGCCGTCCCGTCACTGTACCGCCACCGATCCTGTCGACGATATCTCCGAGCGAAAGACCGAAGGCCGTCTCAAAGAGGCCGCCATATCTGACATTGCCGGCAATCTGCAGCGGGATGGTGCCGCGTGAGCGGCCCATGCCGAAATCGCGGTAGAAGGCCGCACCCTTTTCCATGATGACCGGCACCGAAGCCAGCGAGATCACGTTGTTGATGACGGTCGGACAGTTAAACAGCCCCTTATGCGCCGGCAGCGGCGGCTTGGCACGCACGATGCCGCGCTTGCCCTCGAGACTGTTGAGCAGCGCCGTCTCCTCGCCGCAGACATAGGCGCCGGCGCCGGTGCGCACTTCGATATCGAAGGCGCGGCCAGAGCCGAGCACCGATGGTCCGAGAATGCCGGCCTGGCGCGCGATGCCGACGGCCTCGGTCATGACAGCGATCGCATGCGGATATTCCGAACGCGTATAGACGAAGCCCTTGGTCGCCCCGGTCGCGAGCCCTGATATCGCCATGCCCTCGATCAGCACGAAGGGATCGCCTTCCATGATCATCCGGTCGGCAAAGGTGCCGCTGTCGCCCTCATCGGCATTGCAGACGATATATTTGCGTTCGCCGGCGGCATCGAGAACGGTCTTCCACTTGATGCCTGTTGGAAAGCCGGCGCCGCCGCGTCCGCGCAGGCCGGAATCGGTGATTTCCTTGACGATATCGACTGGTGTCATCGAAATGGCGCGACGAAGGCCGGCAAGACCGCCATGCGCCTCGTAATCGCCAAGCGAAAGCGGATCGGTGACGCCGCAGCGGGCGAAGGTCAGGCGGGTCTGTTCCTTGAGGAACGGGAGGTCTTCAACCTCCCCGAGACAGAGCCGATGCTCGCCTCCATCAATCATCCCGGCGTCGAACAGATCAGGCACATCTGTCGCCTTCACCGGTCCATAGCCGATGCGCTTGCCGTGGACCTCGACCTCGACCAGCGGCTCCAGCCAGAACATTCCGCGCGAGCCGTTGCGCACGATCTCGGCATCGAAGCCGCGGGCGGCGATCTCCTGGGCAATCGCCTTTGCCACCTTTTCGGCCCCGAGCGCCAGCGCTGCGGCATCGCGCGGAACATATATCCTGACCGTCATCGGCGTGCCTCCGCGACGAGTTCCACCACCGTCTGATCGTCGACCCGGCCATAAACCTCGCGGTCGAGCATCGCCGCCGGCGCACAGGCGCAGAGCCCGAGACAATAGACCGGCTCCAGCGTCACGCCGCCATCGAGCGTCGTCTGATGAAAATCGATGCCGAGCAGCGCCTTGACACGTTCGGCCAGCGCATCGCCGCCCATCGACTGACAGGCCTCGGCGCGACAGAGCTTCAGCACATGCCGGCCGGCGGGATGGTCGCGATAATCGTGATAGAAGGTCACCACGCCATGCACCTCGGCGCGGGAGAGGTTCAATTCCTCCGCGATAACAGGCATCGCTTCCTGCGGCACATAGCCGAATTCTTGCTGAACCTCGTGCAGAATGGGAAGCAGCGGCCCTTCGAGAAAGCGAAGATCGGCGACGATGGCTCGGGTGCGTGCTGCAATATCGCCTTCGGCGATATGAATGGTCATAAGGCAGCCCTCCCAGCCGCTTGCTCGTTGCGAAATAGCGGGCCTCCCCAGCCGAGTGCTATTCCGTAACCACCATCTCAGGGAAGCAGCCGGCGATCAATAAAGCTATCTCGTTGCTTGATAGGTTTTTTCTATCAAAGTTCTTCATCTTGCACGAGCACTCTTGCTTCATGCAGCAAAGCCGAGACAAGCGGCGTGAAGGGCTCGCGATAAGGCGCAACAAGGCCGACCAGATGATGCGCCTCCGGCTCAACGATCGGGATCATGCGGATTTCCACCGGAAATCCGAAGGATTTGGCGACGTTGCGCGGCATGATGCTCGCCCAGCGTCCAGTCCTGACATGCGAGAACAGCACGATCATCGAGTTGGATTCGAGCGTCGGATGCGCTGTGGCGCCTGCTTCCGTCAAGTGGCGATTGATGATCCGGCGGTTCTGCATGTCGGCAGTCAATAGACAAAGCCGAAGGTCACCGATCTCCCGCCAGGTCACGTTGTCGCGATCGGATAGCGGGCTGCCGGCAGCCGTGATCAGATTATAGCGCTCGGCATAGAGGGGAACGGTCGTGACGCGGCCGAGCGGCTCGTTTTCGAGATAGGTGATGCCGGCATCGATTTCGAGGTTTTCGAGCATGCTCAGCACCTGCAACGAATTTCGCGAGACGATCGAGAAAGTCACGCCGGGATGCCGCTCCTGAAAGGGCGTGGTGATGCGCGACAGCATGGCAAGCGCGGTCGGAATGGCGGCGAGGCGGATGTGGCCGGAAAGGCCGCGGCGCGCAGCGCGCATCTCCTCGCGCATGGTGCGGGCATCGCCGACGATGCGCCGGGCCCATTCGAGCACCCGCTGCCCCTCCGGCGTCAGTCCCTGGAACCGCGAACCGCGCTGCACCAGCATGACGCCGAGCTGATCCTCGAGCTGCCGGATGGCCGCCGAAAGCGTCGGCTGCGAGATCCCGCACTCCTCCGCGGCGCGGCCAAAATGTTTTTCGTTGGCAAGGGCGATGAAGAATTCCAGCTTGTCGATCATCCGGTCTCCCGATCCGGCATGATATCATCCGGGTCAGTTCATCTTTGACGCAGCAGCCGTGCGCCGCAAGGGCGATCTCTAGATCAGGATGATTTTAGGCCCGATCGGCCTAAAATCTGAATCCTGATCTAAATCAAAGAAATAGAGCATGATGTCGTCCGAAAACCGCGCACACTTTTCGGCATCATGCTCTAACTGTTTCTGCAGCCGGTAAAAGATCGAACAGCGATTCGAGGAAGGCAAGCACGCTGACATTGCCGATGCTGTAATAGACCAGCCTGCCCTGGCGGCGCGTATGGACCAGCCCTTCTAGCCTTAACCGCGCCAGCTGCTGCGAGACCATTGCCTGCTGGATGCCGAGGATATTTTCGATCTCACCCACCGTCCGCTCCTCGTTCGCCAATATGCAGAGGATCAGAAGTCGGGTCTGGTGCGCTAACGCTTTCAGCAGATCGCTCGCTTCATGGGCTTTTCCAGCGAGTTTGTGCAATTCCTGGCCGGACATCCCCGGCTCGGGTTTGGGCAACGGCATTCGGTATCTCGGAAGGGAGGCAATGGGGTAGATCAGCACAATAGCATATTCGCACAAGCGAATTGGTCAAAAGTGATGAAATGTCAAAAAAGGTCCAAACAAATCAGCAGATAAGCTGACCTCCATTGATCTCAATCACCTGTCCGGTGATGTAGCCCGAGAGCGAGGGAGCCGCCAGGAATAGGTAGGCCGGAGCACAATCCTCCGCCGTGCCGAGCCGCTGCAGGGGGATGGATTTTCTCGTCTGCTCCAGCTTTTCGCGGGAGGAATAGCGCTCATGGAAATCCGTCTCGATCGTTCCCGGCGATACGCAATTGACGCGGATTCCGTCCGGTGCAAGCTCACGGGCAAGCGCCTTGGAATAGGTCGCAACGAAGGCTTTCGAAGCCGAATAGATAGAGGAACCGGGGCTGCCGCCGGTCAGCGCCGAAATCGAAACGGTGTTGACGATGGCAGCACCACCAGCCGCCTTCAATGCCGGCAGCAGCGCCCGCGTCAGCGCCACCACCGATGTCTGGTTGAGCCGCACGACCGCCTCATATTCTACATCGGTGAGCGTGGCAGCGGGAAAACGACCAAGCATGGTGCCGGCATTGTTGACCAGCACATCGACCTTATCGAAGAAGGCGAGAACATCCTCGGCAAATTGCGCGGCGCCACCGACTGCGGAGAAATCGGCATTAAGCAGCAGCGCCCGTCTTTCGGCTTCAGCCGTCAGCAGGAAATCCGGCAGGTCGCGTCCCGGCTTGCGCCCGGTATGGACGATCACCTTCGCGCCGCAGTCCAGGAACTGCCGGGCCACTTCAAGGCCGATGCCGCGGCCGGCACCGGTCACCACGACATTACGATTTTCGAACAGTCTGGGATGGAACACGAAGCCGTCCTCCTTGCGGACAGTGCCGCCGGTTGCGTCAATCGCCCTTAACATATGAGCGCGCCGACCGAAAGAAAGGCGCGCATCGATCTTTCCGGAAAGACGTAGCCCTTCGGGAAGACTAGCTTTCGGTCTCCAGAAGCCGCGCGCCCGGCCCTTCCTTGCCGAGCCGGTCGCAGGGATTGCGCAACGGACAGCTTTCGATCGACAGGCAGCCACAGCCGATGCAGCCGGTCAGACGGTCGCGCAGCAGGCTAAGCCGCCTGATTCGCGCGTCGAGATCATCCTTCCACAGCGCCGACAGCGTCTGCCAGTCGGCCACGGTCGGCGTGCGTCCCTGCGGCAGGGACTCGAACGCCGCCTGGATTTCCGAAAGTGGAATGCCGACACGCTGCGCCACCTTGATGATGCCGAGCCGGCGAAGCACATCGCGCCCATAGCGCCGCTGATTGCCGCGAGAGCGGATGCTCGAGATCAGCCCCTTGGTCTCGTAAAAATGCAGCGCCGAGACGGCCAGGCCGCTGCGCTCCGCCACTTCGCCGACCGTCAGGAGCTTGCCGAGCGGCGCTGCCGGAATTGTATCCATGCCTCTTGACCTCAAGATTAGTTGAGGTTTTATAACCCTTGCTCCTGCAATCGTAAAGTCCGCTAAGGATGCTCTATCACTTTGAATCTGCGCATATCCTTTTCCGAAAATCGATTCCGATTTTCGGGGTTATGCACTAGCCGCCTGAGGGAGGAAGCTCCGGTTCCGTTCCCGGCAGGTACGGAACCATTGGGAACACCCGGGCAGATCCTCCGCCCGGGTGTTTTCCGTCACATCCGGTTCATTCCGACCGCACGGACGGGTTCGCAATTTTGCTGTTGCGGGGAGAAAACCCCGGTGATAGTTTCCGCGCAAATAACAGGGGAGCTCCGTATTGCCGGGGCTGAGATGTGAGGCGCAAGCCTCTGGACCCTTCAAAGCTGATCTGGGTAATGCCAGCGGAGCGAGGTTCAGATGTTCTCAGGCGCACAAGTGTCACTCTATCCGATGTCCGACAATTTCGTCGGCATCATTCTCGATGCCGTCAAGGCGCTGGATCCCTATCGCGACCGGCTGCGTATCGAGACCGATGACATCTCCACACTGCTGGTCGGCCCGCCTGACATTCTCTTCGCCGCCATGCACGATCTTTTCGTCGCCGCCGCAAAGACCGGCGAGCATTGCGTGCTGTCCGCTGCCGTTTCACGCGGCTGCCCCGGCGAGCCCGACGACGCCATCTGCGGCGTCAACCCCTCCCTCGGCCAGGCGGAGCCGCTTGCCGAGCGTATAACAGCCGCACTTGCCGCCGTTGACATCACCGCCGAAACCGGACAGCCGACCGCTGCGCAATTCTCGCTCTACGTCATGGGAACCGGCACCCATATGGACGAGATCTGTGGCTGCATCGACTTCCTGAAGCGCTCCGGCACCTTCGACCGTGCCAAGAATTTCTGCACCAGGCTCTCTGGCGACGCCGGCGCCGTCTTCGCCACCATTCGTGAGGCCTTCCTTCGCTTCGGCGACCCCGAGGGACATGTGACCCTCGACATCACGGTGTCCGCCAATACAGCGCCGCGCGTCTTTTCAGACGCGCGAAGGACGCTGTAGCACTTTAAATTGCTGCATAATTTATCCTTAAATCGATTCCGATTTAAGGAATTATGCAGTGCCCGACGAAAGCTTGAAATCGAACGCTGATGATACCGTCAAAACCATCGGAATCGCGCCTTGCCGCGCTCCGCGCCGCTCTCTACCGGGGCATACCCGCCTTGCTTGCCGGCTGCGCCTTTTTGGCGGCATGGGAACTCTATGTCGATCTCTCCGGCATCAAACCATCCATCCTGCCGGCGCCTTCGCGCATCGTCATGCAGGGCTGGCTGAACCGCGAGGGACTGATTGCCAATACCTGGCCCACGCTCGGCGCGACACTCGGAGGTTTCGCCCTGTCGCTGGCCTTCGCCTTTGCCGCCTCGATCCTCATGGATTTCGTGCCCTTCATGCGCCGGGCATTGCTGCCGATCTTCATCGCCAGCCAGACCCTGCCGCTGGTGGCGATCGCGCCCCTCGTCGTCCTTTGGTTCGGCTTCGGCCTGTTGCCGAAGATCCTGCTGGTGGCGCTCGTCACCTTCTTCCCGCTGCTCGTCGCCTTGCTGCAGGGCTATGAATCGACCGACCGCGACATCGCCGAATTGCTGAATTCGATGAAGGCGAGCCGTTGGCGCATTTTTTGTCTGGCACGGCTTCCCTCCTCGCTGCCTTATTTCTTCGCGGGCCTGCGGATCTCGATCACCTATGCCGTCGTCGGCGCGATCTTTGCCGAATATGCCGGTGCCGCCCGCGGCCTCGGCATCTATATTCTCAACGCCAAGAACAATTTCCGTCCCGATCTCGTGCTCGCCGCCGTCGTCGTCAGCGCCGTGCTGACACTCTGCCTCTTCGGAGCGACGCTGATGATCCAGCGCCTCGTCATGCCCTGGCAGCCATCCGGGGAGCAGCGCCGATGAGCGATGCAATGGTTGAACTGCGCAACATCTCGAAGTCCTTCGACGGCATGAAGGTGCTGGACGATATTTCACTCGCTGTCGCAAGCGGCGAGTTCGTTTCGATCGTCGGCCCATCCGGCTCCGGAAAATCGACGGTGCTGAGGTTGCTGACCCAGGCGCTTCGGCCCGATTCCGGCACCATGCTTTTCAAGGGCGCGCCGCTGGAACAGGCGCCGCATTCCTTCGCCTTCATGCCGCAACGCGATGCACTGATGCCCTGGCGCCGGATCATCGACAATGCCGCACTCGGCCTGGAGGTGCGCGGTATGAGTCGCCGCGCGGCCCGTGCCGCCGTAGCGCCTCTGTTCGAGCGCTTCGGCCTTGCAGGCTTCGAGCACCACTATCCCTCCGAACTGTCAGGCGGCATGCGCCAGCGCGCCGCGCTGCTGCGCACCGTCGTCCA
The DNA here is from genome assembly GCF_008919455.1 of Rhizobium sp. PEPV16. Classification (NCBI taxonomy): domain Bacteria; kingdom Pseudomonadati; phylum Pseudomonadota; class Alphaproteobacteria; order Hyphomicrobiales; family Rhizobiaceae; genus Rhizobium; species Rhizobium sp. PEPV16. Next base: position 405,020 of record NZ_VSZV01000356.1, on the reverse strand, counting down.
GACCCAGGACATGCTGCTGCTCGACGAGCCTTTCGGCGCGCTGGACGCGCTGACGCGCACGCAGATCCAGGAATGGCTGCAGGGCATGTGGACCGAACACCGTTGGACGGCGCTGTTGATCACCCATGATGTTCGCGAGGCCGTGTTCCTCTCCGACCGGATCTACGTGCTCTCGGCTCGTCCGGCGCGTATCATCCGCGAATTCCGCGTTCCCCTGCCCCGTCCGAGAAGCATTGCCGATCTCGGCTCGCCGGCGGCCCAGGCGATCGAAACCGAAATCCTGCAAACCCTGCTTCATCCGCTAGAACAGGATGATTTTAGGCCGGTCGGCCTAAAATCTGAATCCTGTTCTAATTTAAAGAGTTAGAGCATGATGTCGTCCGAAAACGCTCACACTTTTCGGCATCATGCTCTAGAGACCTGAGGAGGTAACCATGCTGCTTCTCACCCGTCGCCAGACGATCTTCGCCGCCATCGCCGCAAGCCTCGCCGGCCGCCCCGCCTTCGCCCAATCGGCGCCCGCAAAGGTTCGCATCGCGCTCGACTGGACGCCCAACACCAACCATATCGGCATCTATGTCGCCAAGGCGAAGGGCTTCTATGCCGATGCCGGGCTCGATGTCGAGATTCTTCCCTTTGCCGACACCAGCGCCGGAACGCTGGTGTCAAACGGCGTTGCCGATTTCGGCATCAGCAGCGAGATCGAGACCCTCACGCAACGCGCTGGCGGCGGTGACGTGAAGATGGTCTACGGCGTCGTCCAGACGGAAACCGCACGCCTGATCTTCAAGGGCGGACGCGACGACATCAAGAGCCCCAAAGACCTCGACGGCAAGACCTATGGCGGCTTTGGCGGCACCTGGGAGAGCGCGCTGATCTCCGCGATGATCCGCAATGATGGCGGCAAAGGCGACGTCAAGACCGTCACCCTTGGCACCTCCGCTTACGAGGCGCTGGACAATGGCTCGATCGATTTCACGCTGGAGATCTACACCTGGGAAGGCATCGCCGCCGAACTGGAAAACCGGAAGATCGGCCGCTTCCACTATTCCGATTATGGCATCCCCGACGAGCAGACGACGGTCATCGTCTCCAGCGACGCCTATCTCTCCGCAAGTCGAGAACACGCCCGCGCCTTCATCCAGGCGACACGAAAGGGTTATGCCTACTCCGTCGACCATCCCGACGAAGCCTGCGACCTGCTGATCTCTGGAAGCAACGGCGCACTGATGAATACGGAACTGGTAAAGGCTTCTCAGAAGGCATTGATCGAGGGGCACTTCCTGAAATCCGAGGCCGGTCTGATCGGTAAGCTCGACCCGGCAAAGGCCGAGGCCCTCGGCAGCTTCCTGATGGAGAATGGCATTCTGGTCGATGCGAATGGCGCTGCACTCAAGGAGAAGCCGGACTTTTCCACCTATTATACCAACGAACTTCTCGACTGAGCCCAACGCCTGCCTTGCCCGTCGCGGCTTTCCGCTGCAAAGTCCCAGACCCGAAGCATGATGTCGTCCGAAAACCGCTCACACTTTTCGGCACCATGCTCTGGGTAGGGCGGGGGACAAGATGCGACAACAGGAGAGACTGGCCGGAGCGGACTTTCTGCGCGCGACGGCCTGTCTGCTGGTGCTCGCCCACCACTTCGCGCTGCGGCTGGATATGCGCAGAATCCCCGACGAACTCGGACCGACCGCAAACATCCTCCGCTTCGGCAATTTCGGCGTCGCCGTCTTCTTCGTGCTCAGCGGCTTTCTGCTCGCCCATCCCTTCTGGCGCGCGCTCGACGCGGGCAGCGACATGCCCAACCTGCGGCATTACACGATCCGCAGGGCGGCGCGCATCGCTCCGGGCTTCTGGTTCGCCGCCACCGTCGGCTTCGCGCTCAGCCTGACGCTGCTTGCCTTGCCGCTGACGCCTGAGCTTGTGCTACGCTACGTCTCCGGGCTGCTGTTCATGAGCCAGTGGCATTGGCGCACCTTTTTTCCTGTCGAAGCCGACGGGCCGCTCTGGTCCATTCCCTTCGAGGTCACCAGTTATGTGCTCCTGCCGGTCTGCTTTCTCCTGCTGTTTCGTTTGCCATTCCTGAGGCAGCGCCCGTTGCTTGCCCGCTTCGCCTGGCTTTGCGTCATCACGGGCGTACTCCTCGCCCATGTGCTCATCCTGACCCTCTTTCCGCTCAACGACATCGAACGCGGCTGGCAGTACGGTCTGCAGGGCGGGGCGAAGGAGTGGATGCCGAGATATAATCCGATCGGCTTCTTCGCCGTCTTCGCGCTCGGCGCGCTTGCCGCTGGCGTCGAGGTCATGCTGCCAAGAAGGCGTTCCTCCTGGTTCGATGCCGCAGCGCTCCTCGGCCTCGCCATTGCCGCCTACCGCCTCGTCATATCACCCGGCGGCTCGGCCGAAGCTTACGGCTGGCTCGAAATCCCCTACGGTTTTCCGGTCTTTCCGCTGGCGGTCGCAACGGCGCTCGTTTCGCTCAGTCATTCGCAACACCTGGGCAGGCTGCTCGACAATGCTCCGGTCCGGTATATCGCGAAGATCTCCTTTGGCATCTATATCTGGCAGGAGGTCATCTTGTTATTGATCCAGAGGCTCGATCGAGGCTCGTTCGGCTTTTCCTCTGAAAATGTCGTCACCGGCTGGCTGCAATCTTGCGGACTGGCGGCAGCGCTCATCCTTCTCATCGCAAGCCTCAGCTACTACCTGTTGGAAAGACCAGCGATCCATTTCGGAAACCGGCTGACATCGCGTCAATCCAATCGGGCTACTCCTTTCAAAGTATAAGTTTCGCATAAGCGCAACTACACGCATTAAGGTTAACGCCGAATACTCCCATTTTTGGCGTCTTTAGGGTTATCAAATTCTTATTTATACCGATGACAAACGATACGTGACCATGTATTTGTCTCCTTGTTGTTCAGTATCGCATCTAAGCTTGTGGACCTTGCGTAATGAATGCTTTTACTTCGAAGACGAATCCACGCTTCGATCCGTCTCAGCGTCAGGACAAAATCAAGACCCTGGTTATAGCGAACTCCAACATTCGCCAGCCGGATAGCTTTTCCATTATCGAAAGAAAGATGGCTGTGCGGCTCGGCGTGAAGCGGTTGATCGACATCGTCGCCTCAGTCAGCGCTCTCATCGTGCTGGCGCCGCTTTTTCTGGCAATCGCTCTTTTCATCAAACTCGACGATGGTGGTCCGGTGTTTTTCCGCCAGATCCGCTGGGGGCTGAACGGCCGGAAGATCACAGTCTTCAAGTTCCGGTCGATGCGCGCGGAAGCTTGCGATCCCAGCGGCATTCAACAAACCGTCAAGGGCGACAGCCGGGTGACCGGCATCGGCGCGCTGCTCCGCAAGACCAATATCGACGAGCTGCCGCAGCTTTTCAACGTCCTCAGGGGTGAGATGTCGTTGGTCGGCCCGCGCTGCCACGCCATCAATATGCGGGCGGCCGGCCGGCTCTACGAGGAACTGGTGCCGGACTACCACCACCGCCACATCATGCGCCCCGGCATCACCGGCCTTGCGCAGACGCGCGGCTGGCGCGGCCCGACGGCGCGGCCGCTGGCAGCGCGCGCTCGCATCGCCTGCGATATCTATTACGTCAGGAATTTCAGCCTGCTGCTCGACCTGAAGATCCTGTTCAAGACGGTCGTCATCGAGCTGCGCGGCGGCACCGGCTTCTGAGACGATCCGGCAACGCGGCAATATCGGCCGCTTCTTCATTTCAGGCCAGAGAAACAGACACAAGAAAGGCGGCTGTCGCAGCCGCCTTTCATCCGTCGCAGTCGGTTGCGATCAGTCTTGTTGAACGACGCCGCGCAAGTGCGTCAGTTCCATGATGAAATGCTCGAGCTTCGACTTGTGCTCGTGCAGCTCGGCATGTTCGAGTTCCTGGCGGGCAGCCTCGATGCGGCGGGTCAGCTCGTCCTTGTGGAGCTCCTCGACCGGAACCGCGGATTCGGCAAGCAATGTGCAGCCGGTCGGCAAGATATCGGCAAAACCGCCGAACACCACGTAGTCCTGCTTCTTACCCGAGGCCGAACGCACGCTCACGACACCCGGCTTGATCGTCGTCATCGTCGGCGCATGGTTTGCCATGACCGTCATCTCGCCTTCAGTCGCGGGGATGACGACCTCGGTCACCATCTCCGACAGCAGCAGACGCTCCGGCGAAACGAGCTCAAAGTTGAAATTGTCAGCCATCAGTGACTTACCTTCTCGGCTATGGCTTTCGCATCTTGCAATTTAGTCCCGCAGAACGGGCAGTGCATTATCGCCTGATCGAGATAACCGAGGCCTTCCTCGCTCTGGACCAGACCCACCACCATCATCAGCACGCCATTATCGGCGCGGTAGACGGTCGGCGCCGCTGGTTCCGGAAGATCCGCCACGACCCCTTTCAAGGAGTCGCAGCAGAATATCTCGTCTAGCGCATCGCTCATTAAGCAGCTGCGAGCTTCTTGGCCTTTTCGACCGCTTCTTCCATCGAGCCGACCATGTAGAAGGCAGCTTCCGGCAGATGATCGTATTCGCCGTTGACGAGGCCCTTGAAGCCCTTGATCGTGTCTTCGAGAGCAACCAGCTTGCCGGGCGAGCCGGTGAAGACTTCGGCGACGAAGAACGGCTGCGACAGGAAACGCTCGATCTTGCGGGCGCGGGCGACGGCAATCTTGTCCTCTTCGGACAATTCGTCCATGCCAAGGATCGCGATGATGTCCTGCAGGGCCTTGTAGCGCTGCAGAGTCGACTGGACCTTACGGGCGACGTCGTAATGCTCTTCGCCGACGACCATCGGGTCGAGCATGCGCGACGTCGAGTCGAGCGGATCAACCGCCGGGTAGATGCCCTTTTCGGCGATCGAGCGCGACAGAACCGTCGTTGCATCAAGGTGAGCAAACGAGGTTGCCGGTGCCGGGTCGGTCAAGTCGTCGGCCGGAACGTAAATGGCCTGAACCGAGGTGATCGAGCCTGTTGTCGTCGTGGTGATGCGCTCCTGCATCTGGCCCATGTCGGTTGCGAGCGTCGGCTGATAACCAACGGCCGACGGGATGCGGCCGAGCAGAGCCGACACTTCGGAACCTGCCTGCGTGAAGCGGAAGATGTTGTCGACGAAGAACAGAACGTCCTGACCCTGGTCGCGGAAGTGTTCGGCAACCGTCAGGCCGGTCAGGGCGACGCGGGCGCGGGCGCCCGGCGGTTCGTTCATCTGACCGTAAACAAGTGCCGCCTTCGAGCCTTCGCCGCCGCCATGCTTGTTGACGTTCGATTCGATCATTTCGTGGTAGAGGTCGTTGCCTTCGCGGGTGCGTTCACCGACGCCTGCGAAAACCGAGTAACCACCGTGCGCCTTGGCGACGTTGTTGATCAGTTCCATGATCAGAACGGTCTTGCCGACGCCGGCGCCGCCGAAGAGGCCGATCTTGCCGCCGCGTGCATAGGGAGCCAGAAGATCGACGACCTTGATGCCGGTGACGAGGATCTGCGATTCCGTCGACTGCTCGACATAGGACGGCGCATCCTGGTGGATGGCGCGCTTGTGAGCGGTGACCAGCGGACCGGCTTCGTCGACCGGCTCGCCGATGACGTTCATGATACGACCGAGCGTTTCGTTGCCGACCGGAACCATGATCGGAGCGCCGGTATCGGCGACTTCCTGGCCGCGCACGAGACCTTCGCTCGAGTCCATCGCGATGGTACGGACGACGTTTTCGCCAAGGTGCTGCGCAACTTCGAGAACCAGGCGGTTGCCGTGGTTGGTGGTTTCCAGCGCGTTCAGGATCTTCGGCAGTTCGCCTTCGAACGCAACGTCGACGACGGCGCCGATAACCTGGGTGACTCTGCCGACAGAGCCGATCTTGGGGGTAGCTGCCTCAGCCATTTTCTGACCCTCTTTTCCTAGCCTCAGAGCGCTTCCGCGCCCGAAATGATTTCAATGAGTTCCTTGGTGATCTGCGCCTGACGCTGGCGGTTGTAGCTCAGCGTCAGCTTGTTGATCATCTCACCGGCATTACGCGTCGCATTGTCCATAGCGCTCATCTTGGCGCCCATCTCGCCTGCGACGTTCTCAAGGAGCGCGCGGAAGATCTGGACGGAGATGTTGCGCGGAATCAGATCTTCGAGGATCGATGCCGGATCCGGCTCGTATTCGTAGACGGCGCCTGCATGTGCGGTATCTTCGGTCTGCACAGCTCCCGTCGAAGCCGGGATGAGCTGCTGCGCCGTCGGGATCTGGCTGATCACCGACTTGAACTCGGAATAGAACAGCGTGCAGACGTCGAACTCGCCGGCAGCATACATCTCGATGATGCGCTTGCCGATCTGATCCGCATTCTCGAAGCCGACGCGCTTGACGTCGCGCAATTCCTTACGCTCGATGATGAGCGAGGCGAATTCGCGGCGAAGGATGTCGTGACCCTTCTTGCCGACGGTGAAGATCTTCACCGTCTTGCCTTCGGCAAGCAGCTTGCGGACATGTTCGCGTGCAAAGCGTGCGATCTGCGAATTGAAACCGCCGCAAAGACCACGTTCGGCCGAGCAGACCACCAGCAGATGGACCTTGTCCTGGCCGGTGCCGCTCATCAGCGTCGGCGCGCCGTCGGCATCGGTGACGGCCTTGGCGATGTTCGCCAGAACCGCACCCATGCGCTCCGAATAAGGCCGGGCGGCCTCGGCCGCCTCCTGCGCACGCCGAAGCTTCGCCGCGGCGACCATTTTCATCGCCTTGGTGATCTTCTGCGTCGCCTTGACGGAGGCGATCCGGTTTTTCAGATCCTTAAGTGAAGGCATCCGTGATCCGTCCTAACTTAGGGCCTGATTACGAGAAAGACTTTGCGAAGCTATCGAGAGCAGCGGTGAGCTTGCCCCTGGTATCGTCGCTGATTGCCTTTTCCGTGCGGATCGCGTCGAGGATGGCGGAGCCTTCCGAACGCAGATATGAGAGGAAGCCCTGCTCGAACTTGCCGACCGAAGCGACCGGCAGCTTGTCGAGATAGCCGTTGACGCCAGCAAAGATCACGGCGACCTGCTCTTCCGTCTTCAGCGGCGAGAACTGCGGCTGCTTCAGGAGTTCAGTCAGGCGTGCACCACGGTTCAGCAAGCGCTGCGTCGCAGCGTCGAGGTCCGAACCGAACTGGGCGAAGGCGGCCATTTCGCGATACTGCGCGAGTTCGCCCTTGATCGAGCCGGCAACCTGCTTCATCGCCTTGATCTGCGCCGACGAACCGACGCGGGAAACCGACAGACCGACGTTCACGGCCGGGCGAATACCCTGATAGAACAGGTCGGTTTCAAGGAAGATCTGGCCGTCGGTGATCGAGATGACGTTGGTCGGAATGAAGGCCGACACGTCGTTGCCCTGCGTTTCGATGACCGGCAGAGCGGTCAGCGAACCGGCGCCCATGTCGTCGTTCATCTTCGCAGCGCGCTCGAGCAGGCGCGAGTGGAGGTAGAAAACGTCGCCCGGATAGGCTTCGCGGCCCGGCGGGCGGCGCAGCAGCAGCGACATCTGGCGGTAGGACACGGCCTGCTTGGACAGGTCGTCGTAACCGATCAGCGCATGCATGCCATTGTCACGGAAATATTCGCCCATGGCGCAGCCGGCAAACGGTGCCAGGTACTGCATCGGCGCCGGATCGGAAGCGGTGGCGGCAACGATGATCGAATATTTCAGCGCGCCGCGCTCTTCGAGCACCTTGACGAACTGGGCGACGGTCGAACGCTTCTGGCCGATGGCGACGTAGACGCAGTAAAGCTTTTCGCCTTCCGGACCGTTGTCGTGAATGGCCTTCTGGTTGAGGAAGGCGTCGAGAAGGATCGCGGTCTTGCCGGTCTGGCGGTCACCGATAACCAGCTCGCGCTGGCCGCGGCCGACCGGGATCAGCGCGTCGATGGCCTTGAGGCCGGTCGACATCGGCTCATGAACCGACTTGCGCGGAATGATGCCAGGAGCCTTGACGTCGACGCGCGAACGGCGCGTCGCGTTGATCGGGCCCTTGCCGTCGATCGGATTGCCGAGCGCGTCGACGACGCGGCCGAGCAGTTCCGGACCGACCGGAACGTCAACGATGGCGCCGGTCCGCTTGACGATGTCGCCTTCCTTGATGTCGCGGTCGGAGCCGAAGATGACGACGCCGACATTGTCGGATTCGAGGTTCAGCGCCATACCGCGGATGCCGCCCGGGAACTCGACCATCTCACCGGCCTGGACATTGTCCAGACCATAGACACGAGCGATACCGTCACCGACGGAGAGAACCTGGCCGACTTCCGAGACTTCTGCCTCTTTGCCGAAATTTTTAATCTGGTCTTTGAGAATTGCGGAAATTTCCGCGGCGCGGATATCCATCAGCCAACCTCTTTCAATGCGAGCTTAAGGGTAGAGAGTTTGGTACGAAGAGACGTATCAATCTGACGGGACCCGACCTTCACGATCAGACCACCAAGAATTGACGGATCAACCGTGACGGCAATCGTCACGTCTTTGCCGGTAACGCCCTTGAGTGCCACCTTCAATTCGGTTTCCTGCGCTTGCGAAAGCGCATGTGCCGAGGTGACCTCGGCGGAGATTTCACCGCGATGGTTCGCGGCGATGATGCGGAAGGCCTTGATCATGCCCGGCAGGGCGAACAGGCGGCGGTTGCGCGCCACGACCTTCAGGAAATTGGCGAAGAAACCGCTGATGCCGGCCTTCTCGCTGATGGCGACGATCGCCTTCAGCTGGTCTTCAGCGGAAAAAACCGGGCTTGCGACGAAACGCTTCAGATCGGCGCTCTCATCCAGCATCGCCTGGAAATGGTCAAGATCGGCGGTGACGCTGTCGACGACGCCCTGCTCGAGCGCCAGTTCGAAAAGCGACGAGGCATAGCGTTCTGCAACACCAGAAGTAAGCTGGGACGTGTCTGCCACTGGCACAAATTTCCCTGATTTCAACCCAAAATCCGGCTCTCGGCGGGCGCCGAACCTATGATCTTGAATTCGTTTTGATTTCCCCCAGAAATCACAAGAGAAGCCTCTTGCTTCTTCCGAAATTCGGGGTCCGTCTAACATAGGATGTTCGGACTCGCAACACGCGTAATGCCCGAATACGCCTTTCACATGAATTTCTGTCTGCAAAATCGCGCAATGGCCTGAAAGCAGGCCGAAGAAGCCGTCTGCCGGCAGCGAGAGTCACGTCTGGGTGAAGCCGAAAACGTAGAGCAGCGGTAGCGCGGCCAAAGCGATCTGCACAACCAGGAGTAAATAGTTGACGAGATTACTCCCTTTATCGGACAGGATCGAGATGACGCGGGCAAAGGCAGCCATCGCGAAGGAGGCGCCGAGCGCCATATAGATCCAATCCTGGGCGAGCATGATCGCCGACAGCCCGAAGCCGAGATAGAAACCGCCCATCGAGCGCCCCTCGCCGAAGCCTTCCGGCCGCCCCTCCTGCGCCTGCAGACCGAGAAGACGGAAAGTTTGGCCCGGCGCAAACATCATGATGAAGCCGGCGAGCGCCGTGAAAGCGGCGGAGCAAAAGGCAAGCTGCTCGCCAAGCTCCGTCGGAAAGTAAAACTCCATGCGTCAGCCCCAAATCACCCGGATGAATCAGTGTTTTATGGCATGCGCCGAAAACGGAGGGAATGGCGGCACCATTTGATTTAGAGAAAACTCTGCGGATCGATATCCAGCTGCACCTGCACCGATCCGCGCTCTTTGGGCGATTGCGACAGCATCGCCCGCAGAAATCCCTGCATGTCAGAGTTCCGCCGGCCGTGCACCAGAAGGCGGAAGCGGTGGCGGCCGCGCACCAGCGCGAGCGGCGCTTCGGCCGGACCGAGTACCGAGATGCCCGACACCTGCGGTGCGGCACTGCGCATGCCGCGCGCATGGTTTTCGGCGTCGTGGCGGGTTTCAGCCGAAACGATGATCGAGGCGAGCCTGCCGAAGGGCGGCAACAGGGCGCGTTCGCGTTCGGTGATCTCGCGCTCGTAGAAAGCGTCGGAATCGCCGGAGACAATTGCCTGCATGACAGGATGCTGCGGCTGATAGGTCTGCAGCAACCCATGGCTCTTGAGGCCGGTGCGCCCGGCCCGCCCGGTTACCTGCGACAAGAGCTGGAAGGTGCGCTCGGCCGCGCGCGGGTCGCCATTGGCAAGGCCGAGGTCGGCATCGACGATGCCGACCAGCGTCATCAGCGGAAAGTTGTGGCCCTTGGCGACAAGCTGGGTGCCGATGACGATATCGGCTTCGCCCTTGGCGATCGCTTCCAGCTCCAGCCGCAGCCGCTTCACCCCGCCCATGATATCCGAGGAGAGAACGATCGTCCGCGCCTCCGGAAAATGCCGTTCGACCTCCTCGGCGATGCGCTCGACGCCTGGCCCGCAGGCGACGAGATGGTCGAGCGTGCCGCATTCCGGGCATGCCTCCGGCGTGCGCTCGGCATGGCCGCATTGATGGCATTGCAGCTGCTTGCGGAAGCGATGCTCCACCAGCCAGCTCGAACATTGCGGGCATTGGAACCGGTGGCCGCAGACCCGGCAGAGCGTCAGTGGCGCATAACCGCGCCGGTTGAGAAAGAGCAGCGCCTGTTCGCGCTTTTCCACCGTCTTGCCGATCGCCCGGATCAGTACCGGCGACAGGAAGCCGCCCCGCTCCGGCGCGTGCCTGCGCATATCGACCAGATGCAGGTCCGGCATCGCCGCATCGCCGAAACGCGTCGGCAGGTGCACGGTGCTGTAGCGGCCGCTCTGGCCGTTGACCTGGCTTTCGACCGACGGCGTCGCCGACACCAGGATGACGGGGAAATCGCCGATGCGGCCGCGCACGACGGCCATGTCGCGAGCATTGTAGAAGACGCGATCCTCCTGCTTGTAGGCGGGATCGTGTTCCTCGTCGACGATGATCAGGCCGAGATCCTCGAAGGGCAGGAAGAGCGCCGAGCGGGCCCCGGCCACCACCCGCACTTCGCCGGTCACGGCCTGGCGCCAGACCTTTTCGCGCATACGCGGCGCAAGATCGGAATGCCATTCAGCAGGCTTTGCCCCGAAGCGGTCCTGAAAGCGCTCCATGAAACTGGCCGTCAGCGCGATCTCCGGCAGCAGGATCAGCACCTGCTTGCCGCGTTTCAGCGTCTCGGCAATCGCCTCGAAGTAGACCTCGGTCTTGCCGGAGCCGGTTACCCCGTCGATCAGCGACACCGAAAATTCGCCCTTGCGGACATCGGAAACGATCTCTTCGGCCGCCTGCTTCTGCGGCCCTTCGAGACGTGCTGCCGCAAAATCCGGATCCGGCATCGCAACCACCGGCGGCGACGGCAGGAATATCGCCTCAAAAATGCCGAGCGTGATCAGCCCATCGACGACACTCGTCGAGACACCCGCCGCATGCGCAAGGCCGCTGCGTGTCCAGGAAAAGCCGTCGGAGGCCGTATCGAGCACCCGGGCGCGCGCCGGCGTCATCCGCTCCGGTTCGCCGCCGACGAGCTTCAACCCTTCCACCATCGGTTCCGGTTCGAAGGCGTTCGGTGCCCGCAGCGCCATGCGCGCGACGAGGCCGGGCGGCGAGAGCGTATAGGTCGCCACCCAATCGATGAAATCCCGCATCTCCCTGGCAAGCGGCGGGCAGTCGAAGACATGGCTGATCGGCCGAAGCTTCTTCGGATCGATACCGTCCTCGCCGCCGTCCCAGACGACGCCGATCACCTGCCGCGGACCGAGCGGCACCTGCACGACCGAGCCGGGCTCGACCGCCATGCCATCCGGCACCGAATAGGAATAGGGTTTTGGCGCCGGCATCGGCACCAGCACTGGAACCGTTCGGTTCGCGGGCGGTGCCTCGAAAAGCGCGCCAAAGAGATCGGACGAATCTGTGCTCATCGCGCGAGACCATGCCCGCAAAACGATAGAATTGGAACCGCAAAGACGGAGCGACGCGTTCCGGGTCGTCGCGACGATTTAAACAGTGAAGCTCAGAAATAGCGCTTCACCTGGCAAGGCGGTCGCCACTGCCGGAAGTGGCTTCATTTGTTTCGGCATTGCGCTGCCGCAGGCGCAGGATCGCCGACGCCTCGCGCGGATTGGGCGGCAGGACAGCGTTCTTCAACGCGATCGAATAGGCGTGTTTCGGATGTTCCAGCACGTCCCTGGCATCGCCGCTCTCCACCACCACCCCCTTGCGCATGATCACCACGCGGTCGGAAATGTAATAGGCCGTCGCAAGATCGTGGGTGATGTAGACGATCGAGACGTTGAGAGCATCACGCAGATCGCGGAAGAGATTGACGATCGACATGCGCAGCGATGCGTCGACCATCGAGACCGGCTCGTCCGCCACGATCAGCTTCGGCTCGGGTATCAGCGCACGGGCGACGGCGATGCGCTGCAATTGGCCGCCTGAAAGCTCATGCGAGAAACGACCTTTTATCTCCGCCATCGACAGGCCGACGCGTTGGAGGGCAATGTCGGCAAGCGCCTCTTTCTCGGCGCGGCTCTTTGCTCCCTTGAAGCGATGGGCGGTGGCCAGCAGATACTCATCGATCCGCGTCAGCGGATTGAAAGCTTCGAACGGATTTTGGAAGACCGGCTGGACCTTGGCCATGAAAGCCTCGCGATCTCTGCGGGAACGCACCGCCTTCACATCCGTACCGTCGAAATGAATGCTGCCCCGATCGGCCTTTTCGCTGCCGAGGATCATCTTCGCCAGCGTCGATTTTCCGGAGCCGGATTCGCCGACGATCGTGAATATCTCGGGCTTGTCGGCGCTGAGCGCAAAGCTGACATCGTCGACCGCCTTCATCTTTTCGCGCGAGAAGAAACCGCCGATCGGAAAGAGCTTGGTCACATGGTCGAGTTCGAGAAGGAAATGGCTGCTCATTGGATCTGATACCCCCCGGCACGGAAGCACGCGACCCGCCCTCCGGTGGCGCTCGGCAGCATGGCCGGCACTTCACGTGCGCATTTGTCGATCGCGATCGGACAGCGCGGATGGAAACGGCATCCCGAAGGCGGATCCGAAAGTGCCGGCGGCTTGCCCCTGAGGCTTTTCCGCGTCGAGACGTCGCCAATGCGCGGCAGGCTGCCGATCAGGTGGACGGTATAGGGATGCTGGGGATTGTCGAAGATCGCCTGCGTCGGCCCCTCCTCCGCCAGCCGTCCCGCATACATGATGGCCAGCCGGTCGGTGATGGCGGCATGCACCGACATGTCGTGGGTGACGAAGATGACCGAGGATTGCATGCGGGCCTGCACTTCCTTGATCAGCGCCAGAACGTCCTGCTGCACGAGCACGTCGAGCGCCGTCGTCGGCTCGTCGGCGATGATGAATTCCGGCTCGCAGACAGTGGCGAGAGCAATCGTCAGACGCTGGCGCATGCCGCCCGAAAGCTGGTGCGGGAAGGCTTCGAGCACATGCGGATCGAGATGCAGCCTGGCAAGATGCGCCTCGACGCGCGCCCGGAAGGCGGCGGGATCGAGGTTCATATGGCGGGAGGCGAAATCGGTGAAGGCGTGTTTGACCCTTCTGACCGGGTTCAGCACGTTCATCGAGCCCTGCATGATGTAGGAGAGGTGACGCCAGCGTGCCGCCTTCATCTTCGCCGGTTCGCCATAGACATCGATCGGACCGTCGGCAAAATTGAATTTCACCGTTCCGCCGACGACGCGCATCGGCGGACGGATGGCGCCGGCAAGCGTCTTGATCAGCGATGTCTTGCCGCTCGAGGATTCGCCGGCAATGCCGTAGATCTCGTTCCTGCGGATGGTTAGGCTGATATCGTCGACTGCACGGATCTCCCGCCGCACGCCGAAATAGTCGTTGACGTAATAGCATTTCAGCCCGTCGATCGTCAGTGCGTCCATGGCGTTTTCGGCAAGGGTCAAAGGCTGCGTCCTCATCAGGTTCTGCATTTCCTCAAGCTCCCATGCGGGCGAGCCGCGAGCGCGGATCGATATATTCGTTCACCGACATGGCGAGCATGAACAGGCCGAGGAACAGAATGACGACGAAGAGCATCGGAAAGGCGACCCACCACCATATCCCCGATACCATCGCGGAATGCGCATTGGCCCAGTAGATCATGCCGCCGATGGTCGGCCGGTTGATGTCGGAAAATCCGAGCACCGAGAGCGTTACCTCGAGACCGATCGCCCAGATCATGTTGTTCATCGTCGTGAAGAAGACGATCGGCATGACATAGGGCAGGTGTTCGCGGATGAGGATCTGCGGTGTGCGCATGCCCGAGAAGACCGCGTGCCGGGTGAATTCCCGCTGACGGAGAGACAGGGCGACGGAACGGATCAGACGGCTGTCATGCGTCCATCCGAGCAGCGCTGCGGTGATCGCCAGCATGAACCAGGTCATCTGGTCGCGGAGCACGAAGACCAGAAGCAGCAGGATCGGAATGTTCGGCAGTGCGCCGAGCGTATCGTTGACCGCCATGATGATCTGGTCGGTCCGGCCGCCGATATAGCCGGAGATCAGCCCGACGGCGATGGCGATGATGCGGCTGACGAAGGCGACGATGATGCCGAAGAACAGCGTATTGCGCATCGAGGCGGCGATCTGCCAGAAAACCTCCTGGCCACGCGAGGTGGTGCCGAGCCAGAATTCTGCCGAAGGCGGCATGTCGGGCGCAACCACATAGATGGCATTCTCGTCATAGGGCGAGAAGAACGACGCCGCGATCAGCGCCAGAATGATAGAGATCAGGATGGTTCCGAGCAGGAACTCCTTGTTGTAGCGCAGCAGGTCTCTGAGGACTTTGAACATCACGAATTACCCCAGTTTCACGCGTGGATCGATCAGCGGATAGATGATGTCGATCACGAAGACCGCGGCGGCAACCGCGATGATGGCGATGGTGGTGACACCGAGCACGAGGCTGTAATCGCCGGAATAGATGCCGGAGATCAAAAGCTTGCCGATCCCTGGATAATTGAAGACGAACTCGACGATGACGGCGCCGCCGAAGACATTGCCGAGACTGAGTGCCAGGCCGGTGACCTGCGGCAGCATGGCGTTGCGCGCCACATATTGCGAAAAGATGCTGCGCGAGCGCACGCCGCCAAGTTCGGCATAGACGACGTGGTCGTCAGTGACGATGTTGGAAACCAGCGAGCGCATCGAGATGAACCAGCCGCCGATGCCGACAAGCACGAGGGTCAGGGCCGGCAGGATGCCGTGTTCGATCACCGAGCTGATGAAGGCCCAGTTGAAGGCCGGCGCGAGATTGACCTGCGCGCCGTCGCTGATCGGCAGGATCGGCCAAATGAAACCAAAGAGGATCACCAGGCTGAGACCGATGATGTAGGTCGGGATCGGCTGCAGCGCCATGATGACGATGCCGGCAACCTTCAGCAGCTTGCTGCTGCGGAAATAGCCGGCAAGCGCGCCGAGAAAATTGCCGATGATCCAGGAAATGATCGTTGCGAGCGTCAGAAGCCCGACCGTCCAGGGCAGTGCCCGGCCGATGACGGTCATCACGGGGGTCGGGAAAGAGGAGAGAGACGGGCCGAAATCGCCGGTCAGGACACGGCCCCAGAAGGTGAAATACTGGTCGAGCAGCGGTCCGCCGGTTCCGTAGAGCTCACGCAGAGATTCGCGAAGGATTTCGACGGCCTGCGGATCGGTGGAGCCGAAGCTCGTCAATAGCGATACGGTCTGCTCGATCGGATCGACGGGCGAAAAATGCGCGATCAGGAAGGCCAGCGTGATGCCGGTGAAGACCACGAAGAGAAATTGCAGAAAGCGTTTTGCCGCATAGATCAGAAAGCCGTTCATGACATCGACCCTTCAATAGCAGAACGGAAACAGCCGGCGGCCGGCTGTTTCCTTTGTTGTGCCTCGATCAAGGCTTCGGCGCATCCGGATTGGCCTTCAGCCCGACCACCATGTAGCGAATGTTCGACCAGTTCGGACCCGAGGCCGAATAGGGATTGTCGGCGCTCGGATAGTTGGTCCAGTAGGTCGTATCGAGCGGTGCGAACTTGTTGTAGGCCATCAGCGGGATCATCGGCATTTCCTCGACGGCAAGCTTCAGGAAGTCCTGGCCGAGCTTGGCGACATCGGGCGAATCGAAGGCGATCGATCGATTGCGCTCGATGAGCTGGTCGAGGCGCGGATCCTGCCAACGCTGCAGATTGCGCGGCGGCTGGATCTGCCCGACCGGCTTGATGAACTCCGAATGATAGCTGTCGAGGAAGAAGGAGAGGTCGGGATGACCGCCCCAGGTCTCGATGCTCCAGTAGATCGCCGTCTCGAAATCGCCGGTGCTGAGGCGCTGGCCATTGGTCGGGCCGGCGACATCGACCTTGGTCGCGATCCCGGCTTGCGACCATTGCTGGGCAATCACCGTGCCGGCGCGGGCAAGCGTCGGGATGGCATCGCCTTCCACCTGCAGGCGGATCGAAAAGGGCGTGCCGTCAGGCTTCACCCACTGGCGGCCGCTCTTCTTGAAGCCGGCCTTCTGCAGCAGCTCGGTCGCAGCCTCAACGTCCTTTTTCCACCAGCCGAAGCCGAAGGTGCGCTGCAGCTTGGCAGGATCGGTCGGGATCTGATCGGCCCATTGGCCGCGCACCATATTGGCGATCTGCGCCGAGATGTTCGGATCGTAGGGCTTGATCTTGCGGGATCCGGTGTCGAGCTCGAAATTCGTCAACCAGTCCTGCATCGGTGCATAATAATCGTCCGGGGCAGAACCCGTCGGCGGCGTGGCAAGGGCGGCGATATTGGCCGCGCCGCGGTAGGAACCGAGCGCCACTTCACGGATATCGATCAGCAGAGCGAGAGCCCAGCGCACGTCCTTGTTGTCGAAGGGCGCCTTCTTCGTATTGAAGAGAACGGAAGGCAGCGTCGGGTCCGGATGCGCGAAAGGAAAGCCCTTCAGCCAGGAGGCTGTGGTCTTGCTGTCACGCATGATCGAGAACATGCCCTCGGGCGCCATGTCGTTGATGACGTCGAGATTGTGGTTGCGTTGTTCGATGACGCGGGCCTCCGGATTGCCGGCCGCACGATAGACGACGTATTTGACCTCGGGCGGTTGTGCCGCAGCCAGGCCGATCGACGTGCGCTGCCAGTCGTCGCGCAGCTTCCAGATCGTCCAGTTGCCGCCCTTGTCATAGCTTTGCAGCTGGTAGGGCCCGAGTGAAACCGGCGGATTATTGTTGAAGGACAGCGGATCTGCGGTTTTCTCGAAGACGTGCTTCGGCATGATCCAGGCGGCATTCCAGCGCACCGTGAAAAGCGTATGGAAGCGCGAGTTCGGCTTCTTCAGATGGAAGACGACCGTCTGCGGATCCGGATTTTCGATGCTCGCGACATTGACGGTGAACGGTGCGCTCCATGCCATGCCGGGATGATCGATCTGCGTCTGCACGGTATAGACCACGTCGTCACTGGTGAATTCGACGCCGTCGCTCCAGAAGATGCCCTTGCGCAATTTCACCGTCATCTCGGTGAAATCGGCGTTGTAGCTCGGCGGTTCGCTGGCCAGCGCATTCTGCCAGGCATCCTTGCCGCCCTCTGGATTGATGAACCACAGCGTATCGGTGGTCAGCTGCTGCAGGCCGTTGAGGTTTGCCGCCGCCCCGCCGCCCGGAGCCCAGAGGTTGAACCAGTCGGCATTCTGCTGCGGCGTACCCTGGATGATCAGCGTTTCATTGCGCGGTATGCCGGCAATGAAATCCTGCGCAAATGCCGGAAGGGCCACGAGCGACAATAAGGCAATGGCTGCATATTTACGGAACTTCATCGGATGTTCCTCCTCCTCAACTCGCCGCGGCGAGCACTTCCCGTAATCAATTGACGATGGCGTCCAGCGAACCCCTGCCTGCACGTGCCGCAGGGACACATGCACTCCTCGGCGGCGGGCGAACTCACGCCACAGTTATCGACAATTTTTTGAGAAACGGCAACTGATAATTTTGAAGACTATAAAAAATAGCGCATTTTCAGGCGTTTTTGACGCATGGCAGCGACGTGCGTTTTTATATTATTGACAAAGAGAGCATTTGGCTTAGCTTTTGCGGCGAGCGCGGCGCCCTCCCAAGAGGCCGCACTTCATCACCAGATAGGTCGGCTGCTTTCGGGAGGAGGCTTTGGCATGACCGTTCAAGAGGACACCAGGATGAGCAGCCCCTATGACGTGACAATCTCCGTTCACGCCAACCGGCCGACCGGCAAATACGAACCCTTATGGAACTGGTTCGGATACGACGAACCGAACTACACTTATTCCCCGCATGGCAGGAAATTGCTCAAGGAGCTTACAGAGCTTAGCCCGGAGCCGCCGCGCATCCGCGCGCACAATCTTCTGACCAGCGGCGACGGCCTGCCCGCGCTCAAATGGGGTTCGACCAATGCCTATACCGAAGATGCGAACGGCAATCCGGTCTATGATTGGACGATCATCGACAAGATTTTCGACACCTATGTCGAAGCCGGCAACATTCCGCTGATTCAGATCGGCTTCACGCCCGAAGCGCTCTCCGATTTCGACGGTCCCTATCGTCACCGATGGGAACCGGCCGACAAATACGCAACGATCACCAGCGGCTGGACGGCCCCGCCGAAGGACCTGAAGAAATGGGGCGACCTGATCGAAGCATGGGCGCGCCATCTGGCCGAAAGATATGGCGAGGACGTCGTTTCAAGCTGGCCATGGGAAGTGTGGAACGAGCCCGACGGCCACTACTGGACCGGCACCATCCCGCAATTTTGCGAAATGTATGACGTCAGCGCCAAGGCCTTGAAGCGCGCGCTTCCGAACGCCCGCGTCGGCGGTCCGCATACCTGCGGCGCCTTTGCCAACGAAAAGGCCCAGACCTTCCTGCGCGCCTTCCTCAAGCACGTCGTCGACAACAAGTCGCCGATCGATTTCCTCGCCTTCCACGCCAAGGGCAATCCTGTGATCTACGAGGGTCACGTGCGGATGGGCCTGCACAAGCAGCTCCGCGACATCGAGACGAACCTCGCCATCATCAATGAGTTTCCGGAACTTCGGCACCTGCCCGTGGTGATCGGCGAATCCGATCCGGAAGGCTGTGCCGCCTGCTCCGCACGCGTCCATCCCCAGAACGGCTATCGCAACGGCCCGCTCTACGGCGTCTATGTCGTCGAGAGCATGATCCGCACTTATGAGCTTGCAAGCCGCGCCAACATCCACATCGAAGGCGCGGTCACCTGGGCCTTCCTCTTCGACGACCAGCCCTATTTCGACGGCTTCCGCGATCTTGCCACCAACGGCGTCGACAAGGCTGTTCTCAACGGCTTCCGCATGCTCGGCAAACTCGGCGGCGAATGGCTGGAATCGGAAAGCGATTATCGCCGTGATATCGAAGATATCATGAGCCATGGCGTTCGCGGCAAGCCCGATGTCAATGTCGTGGCGACCCGCGACGACAAGGGTGTTTCCATTCTCGTCTGGCACTACCACGACGATGATGAAGCCGGGCCGTCCGCCGACATCACGGTCAATCTCGACGGCTGGGGCGACAAGTCCGCCTCGCTCAGGCATTTCAGGATGGACGAGGAGCATTCCAACGCCTTCGGCGTCTGGAAAGCGATGGGCAAGCCGCAGAATCCGGCCGGCGAAGACTATGCCAGGCTGGAAGCCTCGGGAAAGCTCGCCGAGATCGACGGTCAGGCGTCGGTCAAGGTCGACGACGGCAAGATCGCCCTCAAAGTCTCCCTACCGCGTCAAGGCGCGTCTCTCCTGCGCCTCGATTGGTGAGCCGGTAGGCGAAGGGAGCGCAATCGAATGATTGCGCTCCCTTTCAAAGGCCAGCCCGGTCAATTGTCGCTGACATAGGCAAGATAGCGTTTCTTGCTCGGCTGCAGATGATCGACACAGAGCTGGGCGAGAACCCAATTATCCCCACCGCGCAACATCTCGATCATCAGCCGGTGGTGTTCATGCGAGATGCGCAACGATTCCTTGCTCGACATCGAATTGGCGCGCACCGGCAGGCTGAGCCGCATGTAGAGCTCGATCGATTGCACGAGATGGGCATTGCCGCAGGCGCCGAAGAGCGTCAGGTGGAATTTGTCATTGGCCTCGTGCACACCCCTGAGATAGCCGGATTCGATGTGGCGGCCATGCTCCTCGTGCAGCGCCAGAAGCTCCTCGATCAATGTCTCTGGCGCCGGCAGCCTTATCCACAGTGCTGCCTGCCGTTGCAGCAATTCCCGAACGTCGTAGATTTCCTGAACCTGGCGAGCAGTCAGCGAACGCACGGTCGCCCCCTTGTTGCGCTCCCGAACGACGATGCCCATCGTCTCGAGCTGCACGATCGCCTGCCGGGCGAAATGGCGCGTGACGTGAAAGCGGGCAAGAAGCGCGTCTTCGGTCAGACGGGCTCCGGGCGCAAGCCGCCCGAAAATGATGTCCTCCTCCAGCGCGCGGGCAATGCTTAGATCATCGTGCTCGGCGCCGTCTTCGCGGCTTTCGTTGAGCGTCTGCAAATGTCATCTCCTCTGATGGCGGCGGGCCATGTTACAGTGGATTGCGTTCCGGGTCGAACCGGCTCAGGCGATAGATATCCTCGACAAGAGCAAGCGTTTTGATGTTATCGTCCGGCGATGTCTCCATCGCCACCCTTCCATCGAGGCTGTCGAGGAAATGCGCAATGGTCGCGTCATAGGCGCCTTGGTAGGTCTCGTCAGGATCGAAGCTGTCCCGGCGCTGCTGCGCACCCTCGGCCGAAAGGAGATTGCCGTTAAGTTCGACCGTGCCACGCGCCCCGAAGATGCGCAGGTGATCGCGCGGCGCTGGCGGCGCGCCATGGACGGCGAGATTGGCGTTGATGGTGACGAGAACGCCATCGCTCGTCCGGCGCAGAACGACGCTTGCGACATCCTCAGCAACGATATCGCGATTGCTCCTCTCGAGCCGGGCACTGACCACTTCCATCTCGCCCAGAAGATATCTCAGCGTATCGAGATGATGGATCATAACCTCCATGACCAGCAATCGCTGCTGCGTCCGGAAGAACGGCTGGCGCACCAGCGCCGGTCTCTTTCCCTCCGCATCCGCGATCATGCCGCTGGACAGGAATTCGAACTGCACCTGGCGGATCTCGCCGGCAAGCCCCTCGTCGAGCCACGCCTTCAGCCGTCGATAATAAGCGCGGAACCGCCAGTTCTCGTGGATCATCAGCCTGCCCCTGCCGGAAAGGCTTGCCAACAGATCGACCGCCTCGCCGTAGGAGGGTGCGAGCGGCTTCTGGCAGATGATGTCGAGGCCCTCTGCCGCCGCCAGCCGGACCAGTTCGACATGGAATCCCCGCGGCGCGCAGATATCAACGGCATCGAGTTGCTCGGCATCCAGCATCGCCTGCGCGCTCGCATAGCTGCGCGCGATATCGAAGGCGGCAAGCCGGGCTTCGACGGCGCTCGGCGACGGGTCGGCAATCGCCACGACCTCGGCTCTTTCCGATTGCCGCATCCATGCAGGCAGATGGTAGGCACTGACCCAGCCGGCCCCGATCATGCCGATACGCCGTCGTCCCGTTCCCATTATGGCGCTTCCTCTTCATACAATCTCGTTTTATCAATAATCTATCCCGCTTCTTCGCAAAAGCCAATCGCATGGCTGCGGAACGAAAGCGCGAATGTCGCAGATTTCCGTTGTATTTTATGGTGATCGCCGAGGAAATAAAAAAATGCGACACGGGTATGCCATCTTATTTATTGACAATCTGCCGTATCCCTCTACCCTGACGCCACGGCCATGGATCAATTTGGCGAGGGAGGAACAGGTTTGTCGAACGGTCTTCGCCGCAAGCTGACGAGTTATGGCGATCAGGGATTCTCCCTTTTCCTGCGCAAAGCATTCATCAAGGCCATGGGTTATTCGGACGATGCGCTCGACCGTCCGATCGTCGGCATCGCCAATACCTACAGTGATTTCAATCCCTGTCACGGCAATGTGCCGCAACTGATCGAGGCAACCAAACGCGGCGTGATGCTGGCGGGTGCGATGCCCATGGTGTTTCCGACGATCTCGATCCACGAGAGCTTTGCCTCGCCGACTTCGATGTACCTGCGCAATCTGATGGCGATGGAAACGGAAGAGATGATCCGCGCCCAGCCGATGGATGCCGTCGTCCTGATCGGCGGCTGCGACAAGACCCTGCCGGCCCAGATCATGGCGGCCGCCAGCAGCGAGATACCGGCGATCTTCCTGCCGACCGGCCCGATGGCAGTCGGCCACCACAAGGGCGAACGGCTTGGTGCCTGTACGGATTGCCGCCGTTTCTGGGGACGCTTCCGCGCCGGAGAGATCGACGAGGCCGAAATCGCCGAGGTCAACAACAAGCTGGCCAGCTCGATCGGCACCTGCACCGTGATGGGCACAGCGAGCACCATGGCGAACCTGACCGAGGTCATGGGGCTCTGCCTTCCCCGCGCCGGTTCGGCGCCCGCCGTCGAATCCGAACGGGTCCGCCTTGCCGAGGAGACGGGCCGTGTCGCCGCGCGTCTCGCCATGGATGAGGCTGCCCCGACGGTGCGCGATATCCTGACGCCGCAGGCAATCCGCAACGGTCTCGTCGCGCTGCAGGCGATGGGTGGCTCGACCAACGCCGTCGTCCATCTTGCCGCAATCACCGGCCGCCTCGGCCTGCGTCTCGACATGGCCGAACTCGACCGGCTGGGCCGAAGCATTCCCCTGCTCGTCGACCTGCAGCCCTCCGGCCAGCATTATATGGAGCAGTTCCACGAGGCGGGCGGCGTCCCGGCTCTGTTGAAGGCGGTGCGCCATGAAATCGACGGCAGCGCGCCGACGGTCTATGGCAAAACGATCGGCGAAATCATCGACGATGTCGTCGACGAACCGGGCCAGACCATCATCCGCACCGTCGAGAAACCGTTGAAGCCGATCGGAACGATCGCCGTCCTGTTCGGCAATCTTGCGCCGCGCGGCGCCGTCATCAAACAATCGGCTGCCTCCAAGGACCTGCTCCAGCATATCGGCCGCGTCGTGGTCTTCGATTCCGTCGAGGATATGACGCTGCGCATCGACAGCGACGATCTCGACGTCCATGCCGATGACGTTCTGGTTCTGCGCAATGCCGGACCAAAGGGTGCACCCGGCATGCCGGAAGCCGGCTATCTACCCATCCCCCGCAAGCTGGCGCGGCAGGGCGTGAAGGACATGGTACGGATTTCCGATGCCCGCATGAGCGGCACGGCCTTCGGCACGATCATCCTCCATATCGCGCCTGAAGCCGCAGATGGCGGCCCGCTGGCGATCGTCCGCACCGGTGATCGCATTCGCCTCGACGTCGAGGGCCGGCGCATCGACCTCGATATCGATCAGGCGGAATTCGATCGTCGCATGCTTGATGTCGTCAATCGGCCCTCCCCGGCCCCGGCGCGCGGCTATGCGAAGCTCTATCAAGAGCGCGTACTTCAGGCCGACGAAGGCGCCGACTTCGACTTCCTGCGAAGCGAGGAGCTCGACGCGCGATGAGCGCCGCTAATATGGAGGCACCGCTTTGCCTGCCCCGCCGGCCGCTGACGCGGCTGCCGCGGGCGGCACTGCCGCAAGGCACGGTCGATACGCATTTCCACGTCTTTCGCGCCGGCGCCCCGCTCAACACCCCACGCAGCTACACGCCTGACATCGCGACGATTGCCGACTGGATCGAATTCTCCGGCAGCCTTGGCATCGCCAGGGGCGTAATGGTGCAGCCAAGCGTCTATGGCCTCGACAACAGGGTGCTGCTCGAGGCGCTGGCCGCCTATCCAGATCGTCTGCGCGGCATCGTCGTCATCGATCCCGAAACCGCAGAAACCGAGATAGAGCGGCTCGACCGGCTCGGCGTGCGCGGCGTGCGGATCAATACGCGCAACAAGGGCGGCCTCCCACTCGCCGCCGCCAGGACACTGGCGGAAAGCATTGCCCCTCTCGGCTGGTCGCTGCAGTTGCAGATCAATCCCGAACAACTTCCCGATATTGCGGCAACGCTGTCCGGCATCCGCCTGCCCATCGTCATCGACCATCTCGGCTTCATTCCGCTTGCCAGAGAGACGAGATCATTGCATGTCGATGCGCTGAAAAGACTGATGGACAGAGCCGAGGCCTACGTCAAAGTCACCGCGCCCTATCGTCTGACGAAGGATGTGAATTACGACGGTTTTGCCGAGGTCGCCTGCGCTCTTGCCGCCAGCCATGCGGAAAGGCTGCTCTGGGGCAGCGATTGGCCGCACACCGAATTGTGGGACGGCATGCCCGATGACACTGAGCTGGTAGAGACCATGCAGACCGCCATCGACGACCCCGCGGTTGCTGAAAAGATTTTTGTTCGAAATGCCGAAGCGCTGTTCTTCGGCCGCTGAATTGGAGAGCACCAATGGCCAGACTGACTGAAGATGCCAAGGGCGTCTATGTGATCGCCGTAACCCCCTTCACCGATGACGGCGCGCTCGATCTCGCCAGCATCGACAGCATGGTCGATTTCTACGAAGGTGCCGGTGTCACCGGCCTGACGGTGCTTGGGCAGCTCGGTGAGGCTCCGAAGCTGACCGCCGAGGAATCGCGGACAGTCGTCGAACGGGTGCTGAAGCGCCTCGACGGGCGCCTTCCCGTCGTCGTCGGCGTGTCGGCGCCAGGCCTTGCGCCGATGAGCGAACTCGCCGAAGCCGTCATGGACCAAGGCGCTGCCGGTGTCATGGTTGCGCCGCCCTGGACCGTCAAGACCGACGATCAGGCTTTCGCCTTCTACCAGTCGGTCGGCGAGGCCCTTGGCAATACGCCCTTCGTGCTGCAGGATTACCCGCTCACCACCAATGTGACGATCGCGCCCAAGATCATCGAGCGCATCGTCAACGAGGTGCCGAATTGCGTCATGCTCAAGCACGAGGATTGGCCGGGTCTTTCGAAAATCTCAGCACTTCGCGCCGCCAGCGACAAGGGCACCATGCGGCGCATCTCCATCCTCTGCGGCAATGGCGGGCTTTTCCTGCCCGAAGAGATGGGCCGCGGCGCTGATGGCGCCATGACCGGCTTTTGTTATCCCGAGATGATGGTTGGTGTCGTCGAGGCATATACAGCCGGAAATCCCGATCGCGCCCATGCGATCTTCGATGCCTATCTCCCGCTCGCCCGCTACGAACAGCAGCAGGGCATCGGCCTTGCCTCGCGCAAATATGTGCTTGCTAAGCGCGGCGTGATCAAGTCCGCCACCCTGCGCAAGCCGGGCGCCAAGCTCTCGGCGCTCGATATTGCCGATGTCGAGCGCTTGCTGGCGCGACAGGCCATCCGCCTCAAGGAGATCGGGGCGTAACGCACCGGCGCAAATCCGAAGCCGCTGGATCATCGCTATGGTGCTGCAGCGCGAACAGATGGGTATGTCCATCTCGTCCGTCAGGCTGAAACCCGAGCGACTCCCAGAACCTCGCCGCACCATCGTTTCCCGCATGAACGGTGACGACGATGCAGAAGGAACGCGCATGGTCGAGCAGAGCCAGGGCAAGCACCCGGCCGATGCCGCGCCCGCGCATTGCGGGATGAATATAGAAACGTCGCATCCGCAGCGCCCCTGACATGGCCGTTTCGACGGTCATGCCGCCGATGCCGACGAGCGCGTCATCGACATAGGCGCCAAGCAGCCTTTCGCCGTCACGCTGGAACCTGTTGTCGCCGATCGACCATTCATCGATAAGGCGGGCGACATGGCGATGGCCCTCCCGCCGGGCCTCGCTTTCGAGATCTGCGATCTCCTGCGGCAATCGATCGCGGAGCCTGCGGATATCGATCGTCATGGCAATGCCGGTGGTTAGATTGCAGGAACCGGAATCTCGCGGCGCGTCGCCGCAACCGGCAGGCCGACCGGCATGAAACTCGCGTCACCATCGACTGCCATGTCATGCAACGTATGTTTCTCCAGCGCTTTCGTCACCTCGTTGAGGTCGCCGTCCAGCTGCTCGGCCGGAATGAGATTGCCGATGACGAAATCGAAGCGGTCGCCGCGTTTGTTCAGCAGTTCGTGGAACACGGTCATGTCGCGAAGCTCCGTCGACCATTTCGCCAGCCAGTAGAACAGGCCGGAATTGCGTGCGGTCATATGGACGGGAAGGATCGGCAGATTGTATTTGCGCGCCAGCCCGACGGCCGAGGTCTTCCACGGACGTTCATTCAGCCGGCCGTTCGCCCAATAGGCGATGCGGCCTGAGGGAAAGAGCACTGTCGCCTTGCCTTCTTTCACCGCATGGTTGGTCAGCTGCAGCGTCTCACGCGCTTTCAGTTTGCTCTTGTGCTCCTCCCGCCATTCGACGGGGATGATCATCTCGGCAAACCGCGGATTGACGCGGATGGCATCGCGATTGGCAAAGAACATCATGTCCGGCCGTCGCGTTTTCAAAAGATCGAACACGGCAACGCCGTCGGCGATGCCGGTCGGATGGTTGCTGACGAGGATGAAGCCGCCGGTATCGGGAATGCGTTCGCCATTGGTGATGCCGATGTCGAGTTTCAGCACGTCGCTCAGATATTCGAACGACTGGAAGCCCGGCATTTTGGCGACTGCATTGGCAAATTCGAGCGCCTTGTTGTAGCGCAGCAGCGTATAGAGGAACGGCCGCATGACCGGCCAGAGCGGATTTTTCACGATCCTCTGGCCGCGTTCGGCAATCAGCGTATCGACGATATGACCGGGCTTTCCCTGTGAAACGAGAGCGATCGCTTCCGCGAGCTGTCCGAAAGCCGTCATGGAATCGCGCCGTGCCATGAAAGATCCTGTCTATGGGGTATAAGCTATCGCAGTAGAATATGATCGAAGGATGACAATGGCTTGGCCGGCATTAGCAATTCCATAACTGTTCCTGCTCCAAATTGGCGGACTTGAAGGCAAAATCAAGGCGCGCAACGTGAACGAACTGCTTGTTATCGCCGATCAGCGCCTGATGGCGGAACGGGCCGCGTGGCTCGAAAACCTCGCCAGTGAGCGCCGTCTTTCCGAGCACACGCTCGACGCTTACGAGCGCGATACCCGCCAGTTTCTGACCTTTCTGACCGGCCATCTCGCCGGCCCGGTGACGCTTGGCGATATCAGGGAGTTGCGCTCCGCTGATTTCCGCGCCTTCCTGGCGGCCCGGCGCAAGCAGGGCTCCGGCGCCCGATCGCTCGGCCGCAATCTCGCCGGTCTTCGCTCCCTGCTGCGCCATCTCGAAAAGAAGGGCCTGGTCAACGCCGCCGGCGCTGCCGCGGTGCGCTCGCCGAAACAGCCGAAATCACTGCCCAAGCCGCTGTCGGATACCCAGGCGATCACCGTCGTCAGCGACGACGCCCAGCTCCATGACGAGCCCTGGATTGCTGCGCGCGACGCGGCTGTCATGACGCTGCTCTACGGCTGCGGCCTTCGCATCTCCGAAGCGCTGGACCTTACTCCCGCCGACTTGCAGAAGGGCGCGACGACTCTCCGCATCACCGGCAAGGGCAACAAGACGCGGCTGGTGCCGCTGCTCTCTGTGGTCTTTGATGCCGTCGAGAAATACCGCGCGCTCTGCCCATACCATCTCGAAGGCGGCGAACCACTGTTTCGCGGCGCCCGCGGCGGCAAGCTGCAGGCAGCGATCATCCAGCGCACCATGCAGAAGATGCGCAGCGCCTTCGGTCTGCCGGAGACGGCGACACCGCATGCATTGCGCCACTCCTTCGCCACCCATCTGCTTGCCGGCGGCGGTGATCTGCGGACCATTCAGGAACTGCTCGGCCATGCCAGCCTTTCCACAACACAGGTCTATACCGGCGTCGATGCATCGCGGCTGCTCGAGGTGTATGATCGGGCTCATCCGCGCGCCTAGCGCATCGGCCCGGAAATCGGAATCGATTTTTGGAAAGCACGATGCGTTGATTTAAAGTGCCTCGCCATGAATCCGATTTGATGTGATGCGCTTTAAGTTTCGTTAACGCATTCTCTTAAAGGAATATGCGCAAGCCGGGCGTAGAGCATGAAGCCTATAGCATGTGATCGGAACACCCATCATGACGACATCAATCGGCCGCCGGACGTCTCACCTCCCAGTGCCGGCCAATCTGTTGCTCTGGCTGATCGCAGCCTTTCACATGCTGCTTCTTGCCGCCCTGTTTGCCGCCTTCCTGACGGCAAGGCCGGCAGCAGCCGGAGACGTCGCCTGCACCGGCCGGAATCTGATGGTCGAGCTGCAGCAGAACGACCCTACCCGCTACGCGGAGGCGCTGAAGGAAGCCGACGCCACGCCGAACGGCAAAGGCATCTTCTGGAAGATCGAGAAGCCGGGACTCGCACCCTCGTGGCTGCTCGGCAGCATGCATGTCACCGATCCGCGCGTGCTTGCCCTGCCGCCGCGCGCCCAGGCAGCCCATGACGCCGCCGACACGATCATCATCGAATCCGACGAGATCCTCGATGAGCGGAAGGCGACCGCCGCCCTGCTCGCAAAGCCGGAGCTGACGATGTTCACCGACGGCACGACGATCGACAAGCTGCTTTCCCCCGAGGATTACAAGCGTCTCGAAACCGGCCTCAAGCAGCGCGGTATCCCGATCAGCGCCGTTTCCCGGATGCGGCCCTGGATGATTTCCAGCGCCGTCGCCCTGCCGGCCTGCGAAATCGCCCGCAAGGCAAAAGGCGCGCAGTTCCTCGACCAGAAGATCGCCACCGATGCCATTGCCGAAGGCAAGCAGGTCAAGGGGCTGGAAACTCTTGCCGAACAGATCCAGGCCATGGCCGATCTGCCGGTCGAATTCCATCTGAAATCCCTGATCCAGACGCTGGAACTTGGCGACAAGATGAGCGACGTCGTCGAGACCATGACGGATCTCTACCTCTCCGGCGACATCGGCATGACCATGCCGATGCTGAAAACCGTGACACCGGAGGAAGAAGGTGAAAACAGCGATTATGCCGCCTTCGAGCAGCGCGTCATCCTTGACCGCAACAAGGTGATGGCCGAGCGCGCAGCGCCCATCCTCGACAGCGGCAACGTCTTCATGGCCGTCGGCGCCCTGCATCTGCCCGGCAAGGACGGTGTCATCGAACTGCTGCGCCAGCAGGGCTTCACCGTGACCGCGGTGAACTGAGGCCGCCGGCGGTCAGCTGGTCGTCATTCGACCAGGCACGCTGCTTTCCAACAGCATTGATACGCGCACCCAATAAAACAGCCGCCCGCCTTACGGCAAGCGGCTGTATGCGTTGTTATGAATATGTGAGATCACATATGGATCGGCTTGAAGAAGGTTGCGAGCGCAGCCTCTTTCACCGCTTCCGACATCGTCGGATGCGCGTGGCAGGTACGGCCGAGATCTTCCGACGAACCAGCGAATTCCATCAGCACGGCGATCTCGTGGATCATCTCGCCGGCGCCGAAGCCGACGATATGGCCGCCGAGCACCCGGTCGGTTTCCTTGTCGGCAAGGATCTTGACGAAGCCGTCGGTCGCCAGCATCGCACGCGCCCGGCCGTTCGCCGTGAACGGGAACTTGCCGACCTTGTAAGCGACGCCTGCCGCCTTCAGCTCTTCCTCGGTCTTGCCGACGGAAGCGATTTCCGGCTGGGTGTAGACGACGCTCGGAATGACCTCGTAGTTCACATGGCCATGCTGCCCGGCGAGGATTTCGGCAAGCGCCACGCCCTCGTCTTCCGCCTTGTGCGCCAGCATCGGACCCTTGACCACATCGCCGATCGCATAGATGCCGTCGACATTGGTCTTGTAGTGGCCATCGATCTCGACACGGCCACGATTGTCGAGCGTAACACCGGCCTCTTCGAGGCCAAGACCTGCCGTATAGGGCTTGCGGCCGGTGGCAATCAGGACGACCTCGGCGTCGAGCGTCACCTTGTCGCCGCCCTTAACGGGCTCGAAAGTGACCTTGGCGCCCTTGTCGCCCTTTTCGACGCCGGTGACCTTGGCGCTGAGATTGAAATCGATGCCCTGCTTGGCAAGCATACGCTGGAATTGCTTGGAGACCTCGCCATCCATGCCGCCAAGGATGGTGTCGAGATATTCGACGACGGTGACTTTGGCGCCGAGGCGCGACCAGACGGAACCGAGCTCGAGGCCGATGACGCCGCCGCCGACGACGATCAGCGTTTCCGGCACCTTCTCCAGCGCGATGCCGCCGGTGGACGAGATGATGGTCTTTTCGTCGATTTCAACCTGCACACCGGGAATGCCGGCGACGTCGGAGCCGGTGGCGATGACGATGTTCTTGCCTTCGATCTCCTGCACCTTGCCGTCATCGGCGGTGACGGAGACCTTGCCGGCCGAGACGATCTTGCCGGTACCCTGGAAGGCATCGATCTTGTTCTTCTTGAAGAGGAAGGCGACGCCGTCGACATTCGACTTCACCGTCGCATCCTTGTGGGCCATCATATTGCCGAGATTGAGCGTCGGCGCCGAGACGTCGATGCCGAGCGCGCTCATCCCGTGGCCGGCCTGATGGAACATTTCGGAGGCATGCAGCAGCGCCTTCGACGGAATGCAGCCGACGTTCAGGCAGGTGCCGCCATAGGTCGCCCGCTTTTCGACGACGGCGACCTTGAGGCCAAGCTGGGCCGCCTTGACGGCGCAGACATAGCCGCCCGGGCCGGTTCCGATAATGATCACATCGTAGGACATTGCTTCTTTCCCTTTGGATTTTTGTTTAGTCGGCCGCGCGCGATATCAGGCCGAGGAATTCGAAAAGATATTGCATGCTGTTTTTCTCGCTGTCGTTCTAGCGGCCGCCGCTCACATTGAGGATCGCGCCGGTGATATAGGAAGCCGAAGGTGACAGAAGATAGAGGATCGCATCGGCCACCTCCTCGGGCGTGCCCGCGCGCTGCATCGGGATCGACGGCGCCAGCTCGCGCGGCCGATCCGGCAGGCCGCCGGAGGCATGAAGGTCGGTTTCGATGACGCCGGGCCTTATCGCATTCACGCGGATACCCTCGGCTGCGACCTCGCGCGCCAGCCCGACAGTGAACGTGTCGATCGCCGCCTTCGAGGCGGCATAGTCGACATACTGCGTCGCCGAACCGAGGACCGCCGCCATCGACGAGATGTTGACGATCGCCCCGCCCTTCCCGCCGTGCCGGCTCGACATGCGGCGTATGGCCTCTGCCGCGCAGAGTATCGACCCGGTCACATTGACGCGCAGCATGCGCTCGATCCGCTCTACCGACATCTCGTCGACGCGCTGCGGATAATCTACGATGCCGGCATTGTTGACGAGCCCGTCGAGCCGGCCGAAATGCCGGTCGACCGCCGCAAACATCGAGACGATATCCGCAGCCTTCCCGACATCGCCTTGGATTGCCACGGCCTCGCCGCCGCCTTCAGCGATCGAAGCCACGACCGCATCCGCGGCTTGACGGTTGGCGGCGTAGTTCACCGCGACACGCCAGCCCTGGCGCGCGGCGAGCCGTGAAGCTGCAGCGCCGATGCCTCGGCTTCCGCCGGTAATGAGAACAACAGGTGTATCGCTCATGTCGCACACTCCTTAAATGTCAGCACGTCCCACGGTGCCACCACGGCCTTGCCCTCGCCCCAGGCGCTGGATTCGCGGATGGCAGGACCAAGGCCGGGGAGCACGATCTTTTCGGCCGCCTCAGCGCCTTCGGGTTGCAGATTGTCCATCTCCCCCTCGGCATCCACGCCATAGACGGCGCCCTGCCAGACCGTACAGGCATTGAGATCGGCGCCGGTTGCGTCGCCTTCGGGGCAGTTGAACATCAGGATGCCGATGGCGCGCACCGGATCTTCCGATGGCATGACATAACCTTCCATCACGACAGGTGTCTTCAGTGCGCTGACCTTGAACTGGTTGCTGGCGGAGGCCGACGGTGAATTCAACGGCAAAAAGCGCAATTCAAAGGCACCATCGCGATCGCCATAGACGGCCTGCTCCTGCTTGCATGCGGCACCGAAGGTGGACGCCGGAACGACGAAAAACGCGGCGGCTGCGATTGCAGCCACGCCTGTCCGTCTCGTCCTGATCCCGGTCCTTCCCCTCATTGCAGCTTCGGCTCCTTGCGCCCGTCCGCATTCTCGACAACGCTGAAATCCGTCAGCAGCACCAGCGCGCGGCCATGCCTGTCGAGCCCCCAGAAGACAGGATAGAAACCGTCACCCCAGCCGCTCCAGAACACCGCGACATTGCCTCGTCTGCCGGCGACCGGCCGGTGCAGCGCATAGATGCCCTTGCTGGCGTCGAGGTCCGACGCCAGCACGTCGTCGTAATAGTTGACGTCGGAATCCGCTTTCTGCGCCTGGGCCTCGCGCTCTTCGATCAAATCAAGCGTATCGGCATCCATGTAGCAGCCGAGACCGGCATCGACGGGATAGCCGAAAATCTCGCCGTCCTTCAGCGTTGCCGGCTCCTGCCCTGGCAGGACCGCAAGCTCCCAACGATCCGGCTTGCCCTCGGCAAACCGCATGCTGGCAGCGGCGATGCGCCCGAAGGCCTGGTAGAGCGTTACCGGATATTCGCCCGGCGCGACCGTTCTTGCGAGTGCCGGACGGTCGGGCTGAGCGAGGGGATCGGCGGCAACGATGCGCCCCGATGTCAGCTCGACATTGCCCATATGGATGACGCCGATCGACCGGCCGGAAAGCTCGGCATCACCAAGCGCCACCAGCTCGAAATTGCTGCTTGCCTTGCCGATATCCCAGCCGGCAGCCGATGTGGAGACCGGGACATGCGCGGCGGCAGCGCAAAAAAGAAGGCGCGCCGCTCGCATGATCCGGTTCCGCATCGAAAGCGCTCCCTTAGAGATCGAGAACCAGACGTTCCGGATCTTCCAGGCTTTCCTTGACGCGCACGAGGAAGGTGACCGCTTCCTTGCCGTCGACCATGCGGTGATCGTAGGACAGCGCCAGATACATCATCGGACGGATGACCACCTGGCCGCCGATCGCAACCGGCCGCTCCTGGATTTTGTGCATGCCGAGAATGCCGGACTGCGGTGCGTTGAGGATCGGCGAAGACATCAGCGAACCGTAGACGCCGCCATTGGTGATGGTGAAGGTGCCGCCCTGCATGTCGGCCATGGAGAGCGAGCCATCACGGGCTGCCTTGGCAAGACGGCCGAGCTCCTTCTCGATTTCGGCGATCGACATCTGGTCGGCGTCGCGGATGACGGGAACGACGAGACCTTTGTCCGTGCCGACGGCCATGCCGACATGGCAGTAGTTCTTGTAGATGACGTCGGTGCCGTCGATTTCGGCGTTGACGGCCGGCAGTTCCTTCAGCGCATGCGTCACCGCCTTGGTGAAGAAGCCCATGAAGCCAAGCTTGACGCCGTGCTTCTTCTCGAAAATGTCCTTGTACTTGTTGCGCAGGTCCATGACTGCCTTCATATCCACCTCGTTATAGGTGGTCAGCATGGCGGCAGTATTCTGCGCATCCTTGAGGCGCTTGGCGATCGTCTGGCGCAGGCGCGTCATCTTCACGCGCTCTTCGCGCGAGGCATCCTCGACCGTCGACGGGCCACGCGCGGCGGCAGGCGCCGCCGCCGGTGCGGCCGCCGGAGCGGAAATACCCTTGGCAACGGCGGCGATGACGTCGCCCTTCAGCACTTGGCCGCGCTTGCCGCTACCGTCGACCTGATCGGCGGAAAGGTTGTTTTCAGCAAGCATCTTCGAAGCTGCCGGTGCCGGCGGCATGGTGGAGACGGAGGCGCTCGACGACGACGCAGCAGCGGCGGCAACCGCCGGCTGGGCCGGAGCAGCAGCGGCCGGTTGGGCGGGAGCCGGAGCAGCAGGCGCGGCGGCCGGTGCAGCAGCAGCCGGCGCGGCAGCAGCGGCAGCGCCTTCGGCGATCTGGCCGAGCAATGCGCCAAGGCCGACAGTCTCGCCGGCAGCGACAACGATTTCCGAAAGCGTGCCGGAGGCGGGTGCTGGAACTTCGATGGTCACCTTGTCGGTTTCAAGCTCGAGAATCGGCTCGTCGGCCTTGATGGCGTCGCCGACCTTCTTGAACCAGGTGCCGACGGTTGCCTCGCTGACGGATTCACCGAGAGTTGGAACGCGGATTTCTGTGGCCATTGTTCAGATCCTGATTTCGTGTGTTTTCGTTTATGCGTTTCAGACGGCGGGCGGCCGCGAGATGATCGAGGGCATCGGCAGGATGTCGAAACGGAAACCGAAGCCGGAAGCGATGATCGGATCGCCGTCGGCAAGAACCTGCGCCGCCGCCTGATCCTCGACCTCGACGATCGCCATGCCCCAGGCGCCTTCACCCTCGAAGACGGGGCCGACGATAATCGCCGATCCCGCAAGAGCGTTCCGATGCCAGTATTCGGCATGGCGTTTCATCGCCGCCATTTCCTCCCCGGTCCCGTCATGCGGGAAAGTGGGGCGCGGCGGCTGCAGTCTCAGAAAGAAATAAGCCATTGCGCCCCCCGTGTTTTAACCGCCCAATGCATCCTCAAGGAATGCGGCGAGCTGCGACAGATGCTTGGACATCAGACCCGTCGCCGGCGAGGCGGCGGCCGGACGGCCGGTATAACGGACGCGCTGGTATTTCGCGTCGATATGGGCGAGTACCCATTCGAGGAAGGGGTCGATGAACGACCATGCGCCCATGTTCTTCGGCTCTTCCTGGCACCAGACCATCTCGGCATTGCGGAAGCGCGACAGCTCGTTGATCAGCGCCTTTGCCGGGAACGGATAGAGCTGCTCGACACGCAAGAGATAGATGTCGTCGATGCCGCGCTTTTCACGCTCTTCGAGAAGATCGTAATAGACCTTGCCGGAGCACATGACGACACGGCGGATCTTGTTGTCCTTCTGCAGCTTGATCGGGCCGTCCTTGATCACCTCGGCATCGTCCCAGAGCAGGCGATGGAAGGCGGATTCGCCGGCCATTTCGGCAAGCGTCGAGACCGCCCGCTTGTGGCGCAGCAGCGACTTCGGCGTCATCAGGATCAACGGCTTGCGGAAGTCGCGCTTCAGCTGCCGGCGCAGGATGTGGAAGTAGTTCGCCGGCGTGGTGACGTTGGCGACCTGCATGTTGTCTTCAGCGCAAAGCTGCAGGAAACGCTCGAGGCGGGCCGAGGAGTGTTCGGGACCCTGACCTTCATAGCCGTGCGGCAGCAGGCAGACGAGGCCCGACATGCGCAGCCACTTGCGTTCGCCCGACGAGATGAACTGGTCGAAGACCACCTGCGCGCCGTTGGCGAAATCGCCGAACTGGGCTTCCCAGAGCGTCAGCGCATTCGGGCGGGCGAGCGAATAGCCATATTCGAAACCGAGCACGGCCTCTTCCGAAAGCATCGAATTGATGACTTCGTAGCGCCCCTGCGTCGGCGAAAGATTGGCAAGCGGGATGTAACGCTCTTCGTTTTCCTGATCGTAGAGAACCGAGTGACGCTGCGAGAAGGTGCCGCGTTCGCAATCCTGGCCGGAGAGGCGGATCTTGCTGCCTTCGACGCAGAGCGCACCGAAGGAGAGCGCTTCGGCCATAGCCCAGTCGATACCCTCGCCGGTGGCGATCATGTTGGCGCGGTTTTCCATGAAGCGCTGGATCGTGCGGTGCGCGTTGAAGCCCGCCGGGATCTCAGAGAGCTTGCGGCCGATCTCCTTCAGCGTCTTCATCGGCACCGCGGTCTTGCCGCGGCGCTGCTCGTCGGCATTGTCGGCCGTGCGCAGGCCCGACCACTCGCCGTCCAGCCAGTCGGCCTTGTTCGGCTTGTAGTGCTGGCCAGCCTCGAACTCCTGCTCGAGATGCGCGCGCCAATCGGCCTTCATCTTCTCGACTTCGCCTTCGGTAAGCAGGCCCTCGGCGACGAGACGGGCTGCGTAGAGCTGCAGCACGGTCTTGTGGCCGCGGATCACCTTGTACATCTTCGGCTGCGTGAAGGACGGTTCGTCGCCTTCATTGTGGCCGTAGCGGCGGTAGCAGAACAGGTCGAGCACAACAGGCTTGTGGAACTTCATGCGGAATTCGGTGGCGATCTTCGCCCCATAGACCACCGCTTCCGGATCGTCGCCGTTGACGTGGAAGATCGGCGCCTCGATCATCTTGGCGACGTCGGACGGATAAGGCGACGAACGCGAGAAGGCCGGGTTCGTCGTGAAACCGATCTGGTTGTTGATGATCACATGCATGGTGCCGGCGACGCGGTGGCCGCGCAGACCGGAAAGGCCGAGGATTTCGGCAATGACACCCTGGCCGGCAAAGGCCGCGTCGCCGTGGATCAGCAACGGCAGCACCTTGGCGCGTTCGGAAAGCGGGATGATGTCGCCGTCCCAGACGGTGGCGGTCATATCCTGCTTGGCGCGGGCCTTGCCCATGACGACCGGATCGACGATTTCGAGATGCGACGGGTTCGCCGTCAGCGAAACGTGGATCTTGTTGCCGTCGAATTCGCGGTCGGAGGAGGCGCCGAGATGGTACTTGACGTCGCCCGAGCCCTCGACCTCGTCGGGAGCGGCCGAGCCGCCCTTGAACTCGTGGAAGATTGCGCGGTGCGGCTTGCCCATGACCTGGGAGAGCACGTTCAGGCGGCCGCGATGGGCCATGCCGAACAGGGCCTCCTTGAGGCCGAGCTGGCTGCCACGCTTGAGGATCTGCTCCAGCGCCGGGATCAGCGATTCGCCGCCGTCGAGGCCGAAGCGCTTGGTGCCCTTGAACTTGACGTCGAGGAACTGCTCGTAGCCTTCGGCTTCGGCGAGCTTGGCGAGGATTGCCTTCTTGCCTTCCGGCGTGAAGGCCACACCCTTGTCCGGCCCTTCGATGCGCGCCTGGATCCACGCCTTCTCTTCGGGATTGGAGATATGCATGAATTCGACGCCGAGCGTCGAGCAATAGGTGCGCTCAAGGATCTCGATCATCTCGGGGATGGTCGCGTATTCGAGGCCGAGCACGTTGTCGATGAAGATCTTGCGGTCGTAATCGGCGGCCGTGAAGCCGTAATTCTCCGGCGAGAGCTCGTGGTAGTCCTCAACGGCAGCAGCGATGCCGAGCGGGTCGAGCTTGGCATGCAGGTGGCCGCGCATGCGGTAGGCGCGGATCATCATGATGGCGCGCACGGAATCGCGCGTCGCCTGCAGCACGTCGATGCCGTCGGCAGGCTTGCCCTGAGCTTCGGCCTTGGCCTTCACCTTGGTCTCGATGACCTTCTCGACGATGCCCCAGTCGCCGTCGAGAGCCGATACCAGATCGCCGCTTGCCTGAAGCGGCCAGTTCTTCTTGCGCCAGGAAGCGCCCTTGGCCGCCCTTTTCACATCGCTGGGATCCTCTTCCAGCGCCTTGAAGAAGGACCGCCACTGATCGTCGACCGATGCCGGATCTTCTTCGTACCGCGCGTAGAGCTGCTCGATATAGGCAGCGTTGGCGCCATCCAGAAACGAGGTGATCTGAAACTGCTCGTTGGCTTCTTGCCGTGCCATGGTGATATGCGGACGCTTCCGTCCGCCTCCTGACTTTGATGAATTTGCCGGTTTGATGGCCGGCTGCCGCATTCCGATTGCCGCCTGTCCGCGGCGCATCTGCTGTCTCGTGTTGTCGAGGCCGGGCGGAAGGCGCAGATACCGTTCCTCCGCCCGGTCTATATAGGTGGCTTAGCCCTTGAGGACTTCAACCAGCGTCTTGCCGAGGCGGGCCGGAGAGGGCGACACCTTGATGCCTGCCGATTCCATCGCCGCGATCTTCGATTCCGCATCGCCCTTGCCACCGGAAACCACAGCGCCGGCATGGCCCATGGTGCGGCCCTTCGGCGCCGTACGGCCGGCAATGAAGCCAGCCATCGGCTTCTTGCGGCCCTTCTTGGCTTCGTCCTTGAGGAACTGGGCTGCGTCTTCTTCAGCCGCACCGCCGATTTCGCCGATCATGATGATCGACTGGGTGGCTTCGTCGGCCAGGAACATTTCCAGGACGTCGATGAACTCGGTGCCCTTGACCGGATCGCCGCCGATGCCGACAGCCGTCGTCTGGCCGAGACCTTCATTGGAGGTCTGGAAGACGGCTTCATAGGTCAGCGTACCCGAACGGGAAACGATACCGACGGAACCCTTGCGGAAGATCGAGCCCGGCATGATGCCGATCTTGCATTCTTCCGGCGTCATGATGCCTGGGCAGTTCGGCCCGAGCAGGCGCGACGTGGAACGCTCGAGGCGAGCCTTGACGCGAACCATATCCAGGACCGGGATACCTTCGGTGATGCACGTGATGAACGGGATCTCGGCGTCGATAGCTTCGATGATAGCATCGGCGGCTCCTGCCGGCGGAACATAGATGACAGACGCGTCGGCGCCGGTCTTTTCCTTGCCCTCGGCAACGGTAGCGAAGATCGGCAGGCTTTCGCCCTTTGCGCCGGTCCAGGTTTCGCCACCCTTCTTCGGGTGGATACCACCGACCATCTGGGTGCCGTAGTAGGCAAGCGCCTGTTCGGTGTGGAACGTGCCGGTCTTGCCGGTCAGACCCTGAACGAGGATCTTGGTGTCTTTATTGACGAGAATAGACATTCTTTCAGATCCTTCAAAATTAGCCGTTGACCGCCGCGACGATCTTCTTGGCCGCATCGTCCAAGTCGTCAGCCGCCGTGATCGCCAGACCCGACTCGTTCAGGATCTTCTTACCGAGCTCGACATTGGTGCCCTCAAGGCGCACCACGAGCGGAACCTTGAGGCCAACTTCCTTGACCGCGGCAATCACGCCCTCGGCAATGACGTCGCACTTCATGATGCCGCCGAAGATGTTGACGAGAATGCCTTCGACCTTGGGGTCTGCGGTGATGATCTTGAAAGCTGCAGCAACCTTCTCCTTGCCGGCGCCGCCGCCGACGTCGCAGAAGTTAGCCGGCTCCTTGCCGTAAAGCTTGATGATGTCCATCGTCGCCATGGCAAGGCCTGCACCATTGACCATGCAGCCGATGTTGCCGTCGAGAGCGACATAGGCGAGGTCCCACTTCGAGGCCTCGATTTCCTTGGCGTCTTCTTCGGTCTCGTCGCGCAGCGCCTTGACGTCGTCGTGACGGAAGAGCGCATTGCCATCGAAAGACATCTTGGCATCGAGGACGCGCAGGTGGCCGTCCTTCATGACGATCAGCGGATTGATCTCCAGCAGAGCCATGTCCTTCTCGCCGAAGGCCTTGTAGAGCATCGGGAAAAGCGTCTTGGCATCTTCGGCGGCAGCACCCTCGAGCTCAAAAGCCTTGGAGATCGCAGCAACGTCGGCAGCCGTCACGCCGGCTTGCGGATCGATGGCGATCGTCTGGATCTTCTCAGGCGTGTCGTGGGCGACAGCTTCGATGTCCATGCCGCCTTCGGTGGAGACCACGAAAGCCACGCGACCGACCGAGCGGTCGACCAGCAGCGAGCAATAGAGCTCGCGAGCGATGTCCGCGCCGTCTTCGATGTAAAGCCGGTTGACCTGCTTGCCGGCTTCGCCCGTCTGCGCCGTCACCAGCGTGTTGCCCAGCATTTCCTTGGCATGGGCGACGACTTCGTCGATCGACTTGGCGAGACGCACGCCGCCCTTGGCTTCCGGCGACAGTTCCTTGAACTTGCCCTTGCCGCGGCCGCCGGCATGGATCTGGCTCTTGACCACGTAAAGCGGACCGGGAAGCGACTTGGCGGCGGCCTCGGCTTCTTCAACCTTGAGAATAGCCACACCTTCGGCAACCGGCGCGCCATAACCCTTCAGCAGAGCCTTGGCCTGATATTCATGAATGTTCATGGGTGTATCCCTGTTTCGATTACTTCAGCCCATCGACTACTTGAGGGCAGGCGCGATATTGATGCAGGCTTCGCAGAGACCGGCGACGGCGCCGACGGACTTGTCGAAGGCTTCCTTCTCGGTCTTGTTGAGGTCGATCTCGATGATGCGCTCGACGCCGCCGGCGCCGATGACGGTGGGAACGCCGACATACATGTCCTTGACGCCGTACTGACCGGAGAGGTGGGCTGCGCAGGGCAGGACCCGCTTCTTGTCCTTGAGGTAGGATTCGGCCATCTCGATCGCCGAGGCGGCCGGGGCGTAATAGGCCGAGCCGGTCTTCAGCAGGCCGACGATTTCCGCGCCGCCATCACGGGTGCGCTGGATGATCTCTTCGAGGCGCTCCTTGGTGACCCAGCCCATGGTGACGAGATCGGTGAGCGGAATGCCGCCAACCGTCGAATAACGGGCGAGCGGCACCATCGTGTCGCCGTGGCCGCCGAGAACGAAGGCCGTGACGTCCTGGACGGACACGTTGAATTCCTTGGCGAGGAAAAGACGGAAGCGCGAGGAGTCGAGAACGCCGGCCATGCCGACGACCTTGTTGGCGGGGAGGCCGGAAAACTTCTGCAGCGCCCAGACCATGGCGTCGAGCGGATTGGTGATGCAGATCACGAAGGCGTTGGGGGCATATTTCTTGATGCCGGCGCCGACCTGCTCCATGACCTTGAGGTTGATGCCGAGAAGATCGTCGCGGCTCATGCCGGGCTTGCGGGCGACGCCCGCCGTGACGATGCAGACGTCAGCGCCTTCGATCGCGGAATAGTCGCTGGCGCCTGTCAGATTGACGTCGAAGCCTTCGACCGGCGACGACTGGGAAATATCGAGACCCTTGCCCTGGGGAATGCCGTCCGCGATGTCGAAGAGAACGATGTCGCCCAGTTCCTTCAGGCCGGCGAGGTGCGCCAGCGTGCCACCAATCATGCCAGAACCAATGAGTGCGATCTTGTTACGCGCCATTTTCGCTGTTTCCTTTGCGATCAAATTCGTCGAACGGACGCGCAAGGCACCGCCCAATGACGCAATCGCATAGACCCAAAGCCCAAAAATGGCAATCCATTAATTTTGATGCAGCGTTTTCAATCGTTTAGATACAAAAAATCTTACGTAAACGTAAGATATTCTGTCACCAAATTGTTACTCTGCGGCGCGTTTTTCATGGTGCAGCGCAAGATATTCCGCACTGCGCATCTCGAACAGGCGCGATGCCGTGCGGTCGAATTCGAAGCCCTCGGTGCCCCGGCGATGCAGCAGCAGTTCCTCCGGCATGGCCGCCGCGGAAATGTAAAGCCGCACGGCATGATCGTAAAACGTAGCGACCAGAATGATGAAACGCTTGATCTGGTTCCGCTTTTCCGGCCCGAGCAAGGGAATGTGATCGACGAAGACCGTATCGAAACGTTCGGCGATCGCCAGGAAGTCGACCGCCCCGAGCGGCTTTTCGCAGAGATCGGCGAAAGAGAACCGCGCCATGCGGTCGACGGCGAGCGGCACATGGATGTGGCGCCCCTTCATCGGAATATCCAGCGGCTGCGCCTTGCGCCCATGCAGCGCCTGCGTCCAGGACGCATCCATCGCCATATCATTATGCTCGTTGATCGGCACCAGATAGACCGGCTGGCTGTTCAGCTTCCCCATCCGGTAGTCGGTCGGCGAATCCAGGGTGACGATATCGACATGCTGCTTGAGCAAGGTGACGAAGGGCAGGAAGAGGCCGCGATTGAGGCCATCCCGGTAGAGATTGTCAGGCTCGACGTTCGAGGTTGCGACCAGCACGCATCCGCGCGCGAAAAGCTCGGTAAACAGCCGCGACAGGATCATCGCATCGGCGATGTCGGTGACGGTGAACTCGTCGAAGCAGAGCAGTTCTGCTTCGTCGTAGAGCGCTGCGGCGACCGGCGGCATCGGATCGGCCTGCTTCGTCTCGCCGTTCTTGAGCTTCAGCCGGTGCGCCGCGATGCGGTTATGCACATCCGCCATGAATTCGTGGAAATGCGCCCGGCGTTTCTTCCGGCACGGAGCCATGGCGAAGAACATGTCCATCAGCATGGTCTTGCCGCGCCCGACGCTGCCGTGGATGTAAAGCCCCTTGATGCCGTCGGCGGATTTCTTCTTGGCGGCAAACAGCCAACCGAGCGCGCTCGACTTTGCCGCCGGCCGCCGCTGCTTCAGACCGGCAAGCACCCGGTCGAGGCTCTTTGCCACGTCCATCTGAGCGGAATCGACCTGGAGCGCGCCCGATGCGGTCAGCGCTTTAAGCTGTTCGCAGACGCTGAGCGCATAATCCGGCATTGGTTGCATGAGGGCATATCCGCCTGTCAGTCAACGGCGCAGACCCGCCGGAACATTTACCGGCTGAGACTGATCGACTGACCTGTGCTCGTCTGTCCCTCAAAGCGGTTGTCGGCCGTCTTGTAGACGCTGCCGAGCTGGTTGCCCGAGCGGTCCTTGAGCAGCACCTGTTTGCCGGCGACCTCCCAGGAGCCCATCGCCGTCAGCTCGCCGACGCAGCCACGCGTTCCGCCGCGCGAACCGCTGCCGAGATTGGTCAGCGTCAGGAACATGTCGCAGCTACCGTTGACACGCCAGCTTCCGACCATCGATTCCTTGGTGATATCGAGCGCATTCGCGGCCATTGCGCCGGGCTGAGCGCCCGGCATCGGCGCCGTCGTCGTCGGCGCGGCCGGAAACTGCGAGCTGCCGGTCGGCGGCGGAAGCTGCCCGCCCTGCACCGAGGGCACCGGCTGTGCCGTCAACGGCGCCGGGCCGGCACTGGAGCTGTAATCATATGCCGTACGCTGACAACCGGCTAGCGACAGAACCACCACCAGACCTGTCATCGCATATCGCAACTGCATCATCATACTCCTGAATTCGGCCATTGCCGTAGAGAAACGGGCGTGAGACAAGTCCGATTATCGTAATTCGCTTTGGTTAATCAAGTCGGGCGGCATAAATTGCCCGTGACAACAACTAACCGAAAAACGATACAGTTCAACTGTCCCGCTGCAAAACTTCCTGCACATAGAATTTGTCAGCAAGGTGTTATGCGCGTTCATCTCTGTCAGGATCCCTGTCGAACGCGCGCAATGTCTCGGAATAGCGCTCAGGTGCATCCTGCAGAAGGATTGCACCGGGACCGATGCGGAGGCCCTGTTCGCGCACCGAGGTAAGCCGCGACCTGATCCCGGTGACGGCTTCGGGATCGAAGCCGTCTCTTCCGCCATCGGTACCGAGGCTGATCAAACCCGGCGCTCGACCATCATCTTCTTGATTTCGGCGATCGCCTTGGCCGGATTGAGGCCCTTCGGGCAGGTCTGCGCACAGTTCATGATCGTGTGGCAGCGATAGAGGCGGAACGGGTCCTCGAGATTGTCAAGGCGCTCGCCGGTCGCCTCGTCTCTGGAATCGATTAGCCAGCGATAGGCCTGCAGCAGAACGGCCGGACCGAGATAGCGGTCGCCGTTCCACCAGTAGCTCGGACAGGAGGTCGAGCAGCAGGCGCAAAGGATGCACTCAT
Organism: Rhizobium sp. PEPV16; assembly: GCF_008919455.1. Classification (NCBI taxonomy): domain Bacteria; kingdom Pseudomonadati; phylum Pseudomonadota; class Alphaproteobacteria; order Hyphomicrobiales; family Rhizobiaceae; genus Rhizobium; species Rhizobium sp. PEPV16. Next base: position 361,837 of record NZ_VSZV01000356.1, on the reverse strand, counting down.
AGAGGCCGTCGAGCTTCTGCCGGTCCTCGTGGCTCTGCTTCCATTCCTTGGCCGGCGCCGGCGACACCGTCTTCAGCCATGGCTCGATCGAACGATGCTGGGCATAGAAATTGGTGAGGTCGGGAACCAGATCCTTGACGACGGGCAGATGCGGCAGCGGATAGATCTTCACCGCGCCCTTGATATCGTCGAGGCCCTTGGTGCAGGCGAGCGTGTTCGTGCCGTCGATATTCATCGCGCAGGAGCCGCAGATGCCCTCGCGACAGGAACGGCGCAGCGTCAGCGTCGGATCGATCTTGTTCTTGATGTAGAGCAGACCGTCGAGCACCATCGGCCCGCAATCGTCGACATCGATGTAGAAGGTGTCGATCGACGGGTTCTGACCGTCATCCGGGCTCCAGCGATAGACGCGGAATTCACGGGTGTTCTTGGCACCCGCCGGCTTCGGCCAGACCTTGCCTTCGCGCATCTGAGAATTCTTGGGGAGAGCGAGTTCAACCATGTCCGGTTCCTCTTGAGATCAGTACACGCGAGCCTTCGGCTCGATCTTATGCGGATCGATGCCTTCGGCAATGAGCTCGGTGTGAACCGGCCGGTAGTCGAGCTTGACGTCGCCGGCCTCGTTGACCCAGGCGAGCGTGTGTTTGCGCCAGTTGACGTCGTCGCGGCCGGCGAATGCACCCTCGGTATAATCCTCGCGTGCATGCGAACCGCGGCTCTCCTTGCGGGCCTCGGCGCCGTAGATCGTCGTGATGGCGTTGGCCATCAGGTTCTGCAGCTCCAGCGTCTCAACCAGGTCCGAGTTCCAGATCATCGAGCGGTCGGTGACCTTGATGTCCTTCATCTCGCCCCAGATTGCCGAGATGCGCCGGCAACCGGATTCCAGCGATTCCTGGGTGCGGAAGACGGCGGCGTCTTCCTGCATGGCGCGCTGCATCTTCTCGCGCAGTTCCGCCGTCGGCGTGCCGCCGCTGGCGTGACGCAGGCCGTCGAAACGGTCCATGATCTTGTCGCAGGCGGCGACGTTGAGATGCGGGATCGGCGCTGCGCGGTCGATCACCTCGCCGGCGCGGATCGCAGCGGCGCGGCCGAAGACCACGAGGTCGATCAGCGAGTTGGAGCCGAGGCGGTTGGCGCCGTGCACCGAGGCACAGCCGGCTTCGCCGACTGCCATCAGGCCGGGAATGATCCGTTCCGGGTTGGCACCGTCGGCGTTCAGCACTTCGCCCCAATAATTCGTGGGAATACCGCCCATATTATAGTGAACGGTCGGCAGAACCGGGATCGGTTCGCGCGTGACGTCGACGCCTGCGAAAATCTTGGCGCTCTCGGAAATCCCCGGCAGGCGTTCATGCAGAACGGCCGGATCGAGATGATTGAGATGCAGGAAAATGTGGTCCTTCGCCTTGCCGACACCGCGGCCTTCGCGGATTTCCAGCGTCATGCAGCGCGAAACGACGTCGCGCGAGGCAAGATCCTTGGCCGAAGGGGCGTAACGTTCCATGAAGCGCTCGCCCTCGGAGTTGACGAGGTAACCGCCTTCGCCGCGCGCGCCCTCGGTGATCAGACAGCCCGAACCGTAGATGCCGGTCGGATGGAACTGGACGAATTCCATGTCCTGCAGCGGCAGGCCGGCGCGCGCCACCATGCCGCCGCCGTCGCCGGTGCAGGTATGGGCAGACGTTGCCGAGAAATAGGCGCGGCCGTAGCCGCCGGTTGCCAGCACCACCATCTTGGCGGCGAAGCGATGGATCGTGCCGTCATCGAGGCACCAGGCAACGACGCCGATGCAGCGGCTGCCGTCTTCCGACATGATCAGGTCGAGCGCGAAATATTCGATGAAGAATTCGGCATTGTTGCGCAACGATTGGCCGTAGAGCGTATGGAGGATAGCGTGGCCGGTACGGTCGGCAACGGCGCAGGTGCGCTGGACCGGCGGGCCTTCGCCATAATTCTGCATGTGGCCGCCGAACGGGCGCTGATAGATCTTGCCTTCCTCGTTGCGCGAGAACGGCACGCCGTAATGCTCGAGCTCATAAACCGCCTTCGGCGCTTCCATCGTGAGATACTGCATGGCGTCGACGTCGCCGAGCCAGTCGGAACCCTTGACGGTATCGTAGAGGTGCCATTGCCAGCTGTCCGGCGTCATGTTGCGCAGCGAGGCGGCGATGCCGCCCTGGGCCGCGACCGTATGCGAGCGGGTCGGGAATACCTTGGTGATGCAGGCCGTGCGGAAACCCTGCTCGGCCATGCCGAGCGTGGCGCGCAGGCCGGCGCCGCCGGCGCCGACGACGATCACGTCGTAGGAATGATCGACATACTTGTAGGCTTTGCCGTTCTGGGCGGGTGAAGTCGGTGCCATATCAGCTTATCCTACGAATGCGATTTTCAGAATGGCGAAGAGACAGAGGCTGGCGATCAGGATCGCAAAGAACGTGTTCAGCATCAGCAGAGCGACCTTGCCGAATTCGCCATGCACGTAGTCCTCGATGATGACCTGCATGCCGAGCCTCATGTGGATGACGCCGGAAATCACCATCAGGCCCATGACGACCGCGACGAAGGGGTTCGACAGCGCGCGGACCACATCCGCATAGGGCGCGCCGGCATAGGCGAGCATGAAGATGACGAAGAAGAGGATGAGCGGAACATTGGCGACGGCCGTCAGCCGCTGGCGCCAGAAATGATCCGTGCCGTCCTTGGCGGAGCCGAGCCCGCGAACCTTGCCGAGGGGGGTGCGCATATCCATGAGAGGACCTTCAGAAGCGAATGAGGAAGCCGATCACCCAGACCAGCACGGTCAGACAGAGCGACCCGATGATGTTGGCGATGGCGAGCTTGGTCGAGAACTCTTTCCCGAAGCCATAGCCGAGATCCCACATGAAGTGGCGGAAGCCGCCGAGCATATGGTGCAGCAGCGCCCAGGTATAGCCGAGAAGCACGAGCTTGCCGAGAAGGCTGCCGAGCACCCAGTTGGCCCAGTCATAGGTGCCCTGGCCGCTTGCCGCCGCGATCAGCCACCAGGCGACGAGCAGCGTGCCGACGTAAAGCGCGCTACCGGTAATGCGGTGAACGATGGACATGACCATGGTAGGAATAGGTTTGTAGATTTGCAGATGCGGCGATAGGGGCCGGTTATTTGTCACGTTCGCCATCAGAACCTCGCGGCGGCTTCTCTGCGCTCCCGGATTTCGGAGCATGCTCAGTCAACCACACGAATGACAAAATTCTCTGTGTGCGTTGCATCAATTGCGACGTTTAATCACCGGGAACGCCGACGACAAGCACAATCGCTGTCTGCTTTTAATTTAATCGATTCGCGTTACCGGGAAGTTTGCAGGCTAAAGAAACTGGTCTTTTCCGCTCAAATTTTGTGCCGGTTGTCCGAGCTGAATGGACAAGCTCCGGCTTTTGGCGCAATCTGGCGTTAACGATTTGTTAGGGATCGGAATTCCGGAGGCCGGCCACCCATGTTTCGCAGTCTGTCCGCAGTCGCCCTGCTTGCCCTGTCCGTGCTTGCTGCACTTCCCGCCGAAGCCGGCGACCGCCGTCATGATCGTCGCTTTTCCGACCACCGCCACGCTTTTCATGGCGGACTGCTTCTCGGCGAACGTGTGAACTGGCGCAATCGCGGCATCCGTTTCGACAATGCCCATCGATATCGGAACCGCAAAGAACGGATGCCGTTCCTGAAACAGTTTTCCTCGCCGGCGACCAATCGCGTCACCCGCAACAATATCATCGTCGTCGTACCCCAGGCGCAGAGTGACGGCGGCGACACCTATGCTGGTACGTCTTACGTCTATCAGGCCGATGGCGGAACCTATGTCGGCGGCGAGCGCTATGGCTTCTATCCTCCCGCGCGGCTTGAGCCGCTGGCCCCGAAGGCAACGGTCATCGATATTGCAGTGCAGGACGATCCCTGCGCCTACGAGGCCAATGTCTGCGTCATCCGGCCTTAAGCATGTCGCGCAAAAGTGTGCAGCGGTTTTGCGACAACGACATGCGTAAAATCAAAGACCTAAAGCGCGAGGAGCGAATCTGAAAGATCGCGACGCGCTTTAGAGCATGATGCCGAACGCAGGCGGCTCAAATGTGCCCGGCCCCACTCTTTCGCGACGCGGCTATGTCAATGCGGATGGCGCACATCGGCGGGAGATTCTTGTCCTCAAACGTCGCCCGCCGTGGCGTTCCGCTCTCCGGCATCCAAGCATCCCAGGCTCTGTTCATTTCCTCGAATGAGGCAAGGTCCCTGAGCCAGATGTTGGCGAGAATGATCTCTGACTTGTCGGTACCTTCGCGCAGCAGCATGTCATCGATGCGCTCCAGTATTTCGTTGGTTTGCGCCGTCACGCTCGCTCCCCTCGTGAGGTTTGCGACCTGGCCGGGCAGATAGGTGGCAGCCGCGCGGAGAGTTTCGTCAACTTTGGCTTGCCCGATCATCGTATTCGCAGACTTCCATGAATGCTTGAGATTGGGCCGTCGACCCTTCATGGATCACTGTGGGGCTTCGCTCGCCAGTCCGGTAGAGCGAATTAAATTGACCCGATATAATGGAAGCTGAACGCTCCTAGAACAGGATTCAGATTTTAGGTCCGGTCGGCCTAAAGTCTGAATCCTGTTCTACATTAAAGAGTTGGAGCATGATGTCGTCCGAAAACCGATCACGCTTTTCGGCATCATGCTCTAGCTGGACAATATGGCCGTATGCCGCGAAATGAAGTCCACAAGGTAGCGCGCGCCTTCGGCCGTCTCGGACTGAGCATAGAGACCGATTTCGATGCGCACCGGACCGGGCAGATCTGCCGATCTGTCAAGTGTCCGGCAGCCCTCCGGTTTCGTGGTGAGCATCATTGGCGCGATACCGATACCGACGCGAACAGCGGTCGCCATGGCGACCAGCGTCGATGCGACGCACGCCGTCTTCCATTTGACGTTCCGCTGGGACAACGCCGCGATCGTCGGGAGCGTCCAGGGACACTCCTCCTCGAACATAATGATGGGAAGCGGTTTTTCCGCATCCACCACGAAGTCGGATCTGACCGTCCACATCAAATATTCGGTCCAGATCAGGGTCGGTTTTCGCGAGAGGCAGGTGATGTCGCAAACCACGAGATCCAGCTTCCTGTCTTCAAACAGTTTGGCGAGGCGGCGATTCGGCTCGACGATGATGTCGATCTCGACCTTGGGGTTCTGGGCTCTGAAGGCACTAAGAATGTCGATCAGGTGGCCGGCTGCGAAGTCCTCAACGACGCCGAGGCGAATGCGGTCCTCGATCATCTTGCCTGTCAGTCTTTTCCCGACCTCGTCGCTGAGGGCGACCATTTCACGGGCATAAGCCAGCATGATCTGCCCATGGCTCGTCAACTCGAGGCCTCTTGACGAACGCGAAAACAGCGTAACGCCGACAAGCTCCTCCAGCTTGCGGATCTGCATGCTCACAGCCGCCTGCGTTCTGTTCAGCTTGACGGCTGCCCCATTGACGGTGCCGATCTCCGCGACGGTCAGAAATGCACGAAGCAGATAGGAATCAAGATCAAGCATCAGAAGCCGCATTCCATACTTTGTGGCGCTCGAGAGCCGAGGGCCTCTCTGCCTCTAAGCGGATACTGGACGAACCATGTTCTTCCCGCAACTGGCGATCCTTAGCCGGGCGCAATACAAGCTGCGCCACGTCAATGCCAGCTTATCGCGCGAACAGAACCATGCCTCGGGCGGAATGGAAACGCTGATCTCCTGCCCACGAGCGAAGGCTATGTCTGGGCGGTTCGGGCAAGCCGAAATTATGCGGTCGCCACTGGCGAGGTCCAGAACGAGATGCCTGAAGGCACCGAATGTCACGACGTCGGCAACGCGTCCGGGCATGGCTCCGGCACCCGGAGCGCCGGATATCTCGACGCTTTCCGGCCTCACGCAGATCTCGAAAATTCTCGCCGGGTTATAAAGTTTTCTGAACATACCGATGGACGCACCACCCGCATCGCGGAGCCTCGGCAGATCCAAGCTATCAAGAATCGTTATATCCCCTCTCGAATTTTCGCGGTTCCAAGAGAAGCGTGCGGCGCTGATGATGATGGCAGCATCAATACCGTGGGAGCCTGCCTTGACCATTGACCGGGATTTTCTGGAAGACTTGAGAAAGCGCTTCGGCAGCGCTGCAGGCGGGGAGATGGAAGATCCGCACTTCCGCGCCGTGGCGGCGAGCGTATTCAAGGACGGCGACAGCCGCAAATGGCCCTTCGCCGACCCTGCGACCTTTCTGGACGCCTGTTTCATCGAGAACGGCTTGCGGTCCGAGGTGCTTGAGGCGCTTGACGTGGCTCTGATCGGCGTGCCGATGGACCTCGGCGTCACCAATCGCGCCGGCGCACGGCTGGGGCCGCGGGCCGTCCGGGCGGTCGAGCGTATCGGTCCCTACGAACATGTTCTGCGTGTCGCGCCGATGGGAGGGCTAACGGTCGCCGATGTCGGCGACGTGCCGATGCGCAGCCGGTTCGGCCTGGCCGAGTGCCATGCCGACATCGAGGCCTGCTACCGGATGATCGCGGCAACCGGGGTCATCCCGCTGTCGGTCGGCGGCGACCATTCGATCTCCGGCGCCATCCTCAAGGGCCTGGCGGCCAGCCAGCCGGTAGGCATGATCCACATCGACGCTCATTGCGACACCGCCGGCCCCTATGAGGGCTCGAAGTTCCATCACGGCGCGCCCTTCCGCGAGGCGGTTCTGGCGGGCGTGCTCGATCCGAAGCGTACGATCCAGATCGGTATCCGCGGCGGCGGCGAATATCTCTGGGAGTTCTCCTTTGCCTCCGGCATGACCGTCATTCACGCGGAGGAGGTGGCGGAGATGGGGCTCAAGGCCGTGATCGCAAAGGCTCTGGAGGTTGTCGGCGCCGGTCCGACCTATCTCAGTTTCGACGTGGACAGCCTCGATCCGGCCTTCGCGCCGGGAACCGGCACGCCGGAAGTCGGCGGGCTTCAGCCGAGAGAGGCCCTGACCCTGCTGCGCGGCTTCAAGGGCATCAACCTCGTCGGCGGCGACGTCGTGGAAATCGCGCCGCAATACGACAACACCACCAACACCGCGCAGATCGCCGCCCAGGTCCTGTTCGAACTCCTGTGCCTCGCGACGTTCAGTCCCGCGGTCAGGACAAAGCTGACCTGAGAACCAGC